>PXCX01000203.1 GCA_003565195.1 PVC group bacterium
ATTGTGTTAACGACATTCTGGTACAGGGTGCGCAACCGCTGTTTTTTCTGGACTATATGGGTACCGGCCGTCTGCAACCGCGGGTTTTCCGTGATCTAATCCACGGTATCTGCACTGCCTGCAAGGCGAACGGATGCGCCTTGCTGGGCGGCGAAACAGCCGAAATGCCGGGACTTTATCCCGACAAGGAATACGATTTAGTTGGTACGATCGTTGGGGTTGTCGAAAAACGGCGCCTGATCGACGGCAAAACGATTCAAGCCGGCGATGCAATCATCGGTTTACCGTCGACCGGTTTGCACACCAACGGTTATTCCTTGGCGCGCAACATAATTTTTGAACGCGCCGGCCTCTCGCTCAACGACCTTTTGCCGGGAACCCGCCGCCGGGTCGGCGACATTCTGCTGGCGGTTCATCGCAGCTATCTTCAGCCGGTCATGGCGGTTATCCAACGCATTCGCGTGCGCGGAATAGCGCATATCACCGGGGGCGGCTTACTTGAAAACGTGCCGCGTCTGCTTCCCGACAATTGTCGCGCAGTGTTCGATGCCGCCGCCTGGACACCACCGCCGCTGTTCCGGTTTCTCAGCGAAAATGGGTGTGTTGACCGCTCGGAAATGTATCGGGTTTTCAACATGGGGATTGGCATGACCTTGATCGTCCGACCGAAAGACGTTGTTTCCACGCTCAACATCCTGCAACGTGAAAATTGCGCGGGTAAAGTTATCGGAAAGATCGAAAAAGGCAAGCCGGCCGTATGTATCGTGCATCCGTAACGGAAGACCTTAGATAAATGTACCGCCTAATTTTGAAACCGCGACATGAACCCGCAATTCATCTTTTGGCGGCGTTGATACTGTTCTTGTGCGGCGGATGCGGTGAACTTGAGGCTCCACCGCCGGATATCGACGTGGGCAGCGATCCGCGGGTTATATCGCTGGCGCCGAATCTGACCGAGATGATCATTGCCATCGGCGCCGGCGATCGACTGGTGGGCCGCAGCAGCGCGTGCGATTATCCCGCTGCAGCCTTAAAAGATGTCCCGGTAGTAGGCGGATTCGGCGAACCATCGATGGAAACCCTACTGGCGCAACAGCCGACGTTGATCGTTGACGTTGCCTTGGCGGATCAATCGCTGCAACAGCGCATGCGCCAGGCAGGATTGCGCCGCGAACACATACCGTGTGGTCAGCTCGACGAAATTCCGGCCGCTTTACGGACGTTGGGCCGTCTGTTGCAGCGCGAGCAATCCGCCCAGACATTGGCCGCCCAACTGGACGATCAACTAAGCCGGTTGCGGCGGCAGGCGGAAAGTATTCCCGATTCGGAACGGCCGCTGGTCTTCGCCGAATTATGGGCGGAACCGTTGATGACAGTCGGGCGTCGCAGTTTTATTTCCGAATGTATCCGGCTGGCCGGCGGTCGTAATCTAGGTGATGAACGTGATGAGGAATATTATTATCTCTCTCACGAACGCGTGGTTGAACGTAATCCGGATGTGATTTTGTTGCTTTATATGACACAAGAAAAGCCCGTCGACCGAATTGCCACACGCATCGGATGGGAATCGGTAAACGCAGTGCGCCATCGTCGTATCCACGACGAATTGGATCCCGACCTAATCATGCGGCCCGGCCCCCGGATCGTGCGAGGGATCACCCAGTTGCATCGGACGATCGCCGGCCCGGATACAGCGGCGACGAAGGAGTGAACGCAGTGACCCTGCAACGAAGCACATGGTTTTTTGCGATATTGACAGGTCTGATACCGGTGGTGTTCGTGTTTTGTCTATTGACCGGATCGGCGGGAATTCCGGATTTGAACACCGTGACGGGTCACGCGATTCTACGGATGCGTTTATATCGCACGCTGGCCGCGTTGATCGTTGGATCCGGCTTGGCGGGTTCGGGTTCGGTTTTGCAGGCGTTATTACGCAATCCGCTGGCGGAACCCTACGTGCTGGGCATCAGTAGCGGCGGTGCGCTTGGCGCGGCAATCGCGATCCTGTTGGGCCTGGGGATGGTCAGTATCTTTGCCATCCCGGTCGCGGCTTTTGTGGGAGCCACCCTAACACTCACCCTGGTATACCTGTTGGCCGGCGAACAGGGCATACCATCCGTTCATCAACTGATTCTCAGTGGTGTCATTGTCGGCGCCGTGGTTTCGAGCGTGCTAATGTTTTTGATTTCAATTGCGCCGACACGCGGAATTCACAATATAATGTGGTGGATGCTGGGCGATCTCACGGTTAGCTCCCGCCCCCTGTTATGGGCGGCCGCCGTCTTAACCGGAATTGGTTTGCTGGCGATATGGTATATGGCGCCGTCAATCAACGCAATGACGCTTGGCCGTGACATGGCTCATCATCTGGGTGTACGGACGGGCCGCACCCTGCTAATGGGTCTGGCAATGGCCACCTTAATGGCCGCGGCAGCCGTCAGTCTGGCAGGTATTATCGGATTTGTCGGACTCGTCGTTCCACATACCGTCCGGCGTATCATCGGTCCGGACCACCGGCGACTGATACCCGGCGCGGCCTTGAGCGGCGGCCTTTTTCTGGCGCTATGCGATACTGTGGCGCGTACCATCATGGCACCGCGTGAATTGCCGGTCGGCGTCATGACTGCCTTGCTCGGCGGCCCGTTTTTTTTAGCCGTGTTGCGCCGTAACCGCGGACAAGGTTTCTTCTGATGACGGCTGCCCTTGAACTGAGCCAAGTGACGGCGGGTTATCACATCGGTGAACCGGTCTTGAAAAACATTACGCTACGACTTGAACGCGGTGAAATGGTCGGCATTCTGGGACCCAACGGCGCCGGCAAAACCACGCTGTTCCGGTTGGCAACCGGTTTAATGCAACCGGCTCGCGGCGAGGTCCGCATTTTCGGAGAAGCCTGCCGGAAACTCATGCCTAAACGCCGGGCACAACTAATCGGGGTGGCACCCCAGAGTCTTGACGGTCTCATCCCCTTCTCCGTACAGGAATTGGTCGCCATGAGTCGCAGCGTATGGCGATCACATCCATGGCAGCCGTCGCATGCCGGTAACGATCAACGGGCAGTTGATCGCGCGCTGGCGCTTACCGATATGTCGGACTTGCGTCACCGCCCGTTGGATGCTTTAAGCGGGGGCGAAAGACAGCGCGCCATCGTGGCCATGGCAATTACACGCGAATCACCGCTGCTACTGTTGGACGAAGCCACCTCGCATCTGGACATGAATCATCGTCTCGAGATCATGCAAATTGTGGAACGACTCAATCGCGAAAAAGGTATAACCGTGCTGATGATCAGCCATGATATTAACCTGAGCGCCGATTTCTGTCACCGTATACTGCTGCTGGACCATGGCGCCCTGGTGGCGGACGGTACACCGTCGGCAGTGTTACGTTCGGAATTATTAGAAGCGGTCTATCACTGCGATATCGCGGTGAGCCGTGATCCGCAACGCGGCGTCATTACTGTTAATCCCGCCCGACGCCTTCCTTCGTTGCCGCCGGAGACCGGCGTGCGCTGTCATGTAATCGGTGGCGGCGGCAGCGCGGGGGAATTGCTGCGCCGTCTGACACTGAGCGATTATCGCGTCAGTTGCGGCGTATTAAACAGCGGCGACACGGATGAACTGACGGCCACCGCCCTCGATATTGCAACCACCACGGAAAAACCATTCTCATCTGTTTCCGCTGGGTCCCTGGCGGCCGCCCGCCGAATGGCAGCCGATTGCCGTATCTGTATTATTGCGGGAACCCCGTTCGGACCGGGGAATCTGGCCAATCTGGTTATTGCCGAAGATATCCAGCAACGCGGCGGTCATGTCCTGATCATGCAAGGGATTGAGAGGCGCGATTACACGCCCGCCAAGCAAGCGACCAAACGTGTACAAAGCCTGCTTGACAAAGGCGCACAAGCATGGAAACATACTGCACAGCTCATGCAGCAACTGGCATTCATAACCGTTTCCCAATGATCAAAGGACTATCCCACCATGAACGCTAATGAGCGGGGCCGCGACTATTCCAGCGACAGGTTCTTCAGCAATGCGTTTGAGAACATGTCCGTTGAGGAACGCGAAGCGTATCATCGTACCATTTTCATGTTTATGAATACAGCGCAAGCCGCCGAATTGCGACGCGAATACTATCGTAAAAGGTTAAGATCGATGGGCGAAAACGTTCATATCGGTTGTGGTGTTACCTTGTTTAATCCTCAGAACATTACACTGGGCGACAATGTATGCATTGATGACCACTGTACGCTGATGGCCCGTTCAGAACGTGGAATCACGCTTGCCGAAAGCGTCAAACTTAAACATCGCGTCTATCTGGATACCGAAAATGAAACCGGCTATCTTGAGATTGGCGCGCGCGTATATCTAGGCACGGGCTGTTGTCTGCATGGTCACCAGGGAGTGGAAATCGGCGAAGATACGCTTTTGGCTCAAAACATAACTATTACACCCTTTTCGCATCGATTCGAGGATCCATCCATTCCGATCATCAAACAGGGCGGCCATAGCCGCAAAATCAATATTGGCAGGGATTGTTATCTGGGGAAATGCGTGTGTGTCCTTTGGTCGGCGGACATCGGCGACGGCGCGGTTATCGGGGCGGGTTCGGTCGTCGTCAAGCCGGTCCCTTCGTATTCGGTCGCGGTCGGAGTCCCTGCCAGGGTTATCCACCAGCGCTCCAAATCCTGAACGGCAAAGTTTGAAAAAATGGCATTGTACGATCGCATGGAGTCTGATATGCTTCATATTACAGCGACTTATTCCGTTATGTTTGCGTAAAAAAACAAGAAAGATGATGCAGAGATTATGGACCTCTGTCTTCTGGCTTCTGACCTCTGATTCTATTTCATGAGGATAACGACGTATTGTTTTGAGATCTGTTTTTGGGAGGTACAACTATGCAAACCGAGTGTTTAAAATCTTTTGGTCTTGTCTTGCTGGTTTCAGTGTTTGGCTTTGGGATACCGGCTTGCACCAACGCGGTGGAAAACGATGCCGTTCCGACCACGGATTCGGCGGCGGTGGCCTTGCCGGAAAGCGTTGAAGTATCATCCAAATCCGATCTCGAACCCTTGTTCACGGCAATCGGGGATCGTCGATTCGTTTTACTGGGTGAATCAACCCACGGGACCCATGAATATTATGATTGGCGCGATCGCATTTCACGCCGCTTGATGCGCGACGAAGGATTCAGATTCATTGCAGTCGAAGGCGACTGGCCATCGATCGCTCCCTTAAACCAATACGTCAAACATCGTACTCCGGAGGATGTCGATCTCCTTTCCCTGCTGCGCGCGTTGGAACGTTGGCCTGAATGGATGTGGGCCAACCAGGAATTTGCAGCGCTCTTGGAATGGATGCGCGAACACAATGCAACCCTTCCCGAAGCGGATCGGATCGGGGTTTACGGTTTGGACATGCAAAACCCGCAGGCTTCGCTGGATGCGGTCGTGCAATGGTTCGAACAAAACGATCCGGATACCCTAGCTGCGGTAAATGAGCGGTACCGTTCCGTCCATGGCGTTCCCAATGGGTTCCGCCGTTATGCCCAATCGCTGGCGCAGGGAATGCCACGCTTACAGGATGATTTCGTTCAAGTCGCCGAATGGTTACGTGAACACCATGACCAAAACCCGCATGACCCAAAATTGTTTTCAGCCAAAATGAATGCCTTGGCCGTTGTCAGCGCCGAAACTCAACATCACGCAATGGTCCACCGCGAGCATAGTTCCTGGAATGTGCGTGCACGGTTCATGGATAAAGCTTTCCGGAAACTGGCCGAACGATATAGCAAAAACAGTCGCGGCATTGTATGGGCGCACAACACCCATGTCGGTGACGCTTCAGCCACGGAAATGGTAAATCGCGGCGAAGTCAACATCGGTCAGCTTCTACGTCAGGAATTCGGGCATGAACAGATTTTTATTCTTGGCTTTGCCACGGCTCAAGGGACGGTGCAAGCCGGCCGGTCATGGGGGGCTCCCATGCAAACCATGACCGTTATTCCGCCACGTGAGGGAAGTTTGGAAGCCGCTTTGCAGGAACTTGATTTGGAACAGGTTCTCTTGTTGTTCGATTCGGAACGTGAACAACCCGAATGGAACGAACCGATGATTCACCGCGCCATCGGGGTCGTGTACAATCCCCCGCATGAGGCCTACGTAATGACCGTGCCCGCCCAACGCTACAACGCATTGTTCTACATCCATGAAACCAGGGCGCTGACACCGCTGGATTAACGGCATAACGATCCGGATTCGTCAGAAAACTACGCAGGGAAACATCGAGCTGACGACAACCCGTTTAGACCACCCTTTATCTCAAAAGAGCCGGTCCTCTGGACGCGGCGCCCAGGTTTTTCGGGAGGGAGAGATTTTTTGAATGTAACGCTTGATCCCTGTGCTTTCTTATCGACCGCGACGGTAATTGAATGCTATCGGCACATCAAGGACCTGGATGCAACCGGCCGAATCGCTGTCATTTGAGCGGGCATCCAGAATAGCGTTGATAACTTGACTACTGATTGAGGCGGGGACATTGATAACCGCGCTTTCCCGCGCTGCGCTGGCGGAGTCATCATCGCCGGTAAAAAGGCGACGCAGGCGGAAGGTCGTCGCGCCACCGGCGCCCGCTTTCATCGCTGCCGCAACCAAACCATCCAGAGATCCTTCAAGACAGTTCACGGTGATTTCTTTTTGATCCGTCATTAATCGGTGTCCCGCATTCATTTGACCCGTTTCAATATCTGCAAATCGTTTTCTCCAAGCGGTCCCGGATTTCAGCTGATCAATGGCGGCAATAATCTGCTCCATACTGGCGGCTGATTCCTGGAAGCCGATATTCAATCGCGTATCGAGCAACCCCGCTTTGACGGGAGCGCCATAAATGTAGCCGCTACCCGGTCTATTCAAACGCATTCCTTCGATCAATAACTGCATGATACTGCCGCTGTCATGCTCGGGAACCAGCAAGCGGACCACTTCCTTTTCCGGCGGGATGGTAACACGCAGCAAACCAAGCTGATCCCTCATTCCCGTGCCGGTGCCGAGTGTGACCAGCGGCACGCAGGTGCCCAGTTCAAGAGCCATCTGCGCGCACTGTTCACCGCTGCCAGGCATGGATAAAATCACGGTGATACAGGATATATCCGTCAAAAATTCCGGACTATAGCTTCCGTCGCGGACCGGAGACACGTTCGCTGTCGGCGTCTGTTCGACGGCAGCCGGTTCCGCACATCGGCATTCCGTCACATTCTGGGCATAAATCGAACCACGGCCGGGAATACGCAACTCAGCGGCATCAATCAGTGCTTCCATAACCGTACGCGTATACTCCGGAGACACGGTCGCATAGATGAATTCAACCGGCGAATTATGCGCACGTCGCCTCAGTCCGGGGAACCCCATGACACGTTTGCGAACGACCCGCCTAACGTTTCGGCCGCCTTCGATGAAAATCGGATCGGCACCCATCTCGACGAGACGCTGCGTAACTCGATGACTCATGCGATGATGAACAACGCAACAGATCCGGTCAACCTTGCGAAAACGATGTGAATGATCTTGCATTGGTTCCTTCAACTTTCCATTTCCCGCAACGAGCTACGTTCGCGTACTCTGACTAAAAGGCCATACACCATCACGGAAATAATCGGGAATACGGATGCCAAGGCCA
>PXCX01000185.1 GCA_003565195.1 PVC group bacterium
CAGTATTCCCAATGCCCCATGGTGTCGACACAGGCGATTGCCGCATCACGGTATTTTGGGTTGCCGGTTTGCAAATAGCGTGTTAAAAGCGTGACAATACGGGTTTGCATACCGCGGGCACGGATCAGGTGGGCGTTGTGGCCGTCGGACAACACGTTGTAATCGGTTTCGTTCAGATACCGTTCGGCAGTGGTCTCGATTTGCGCCTGCGCACTTTGAAGATAGACCTGCGATGCCGGCTGACGGATACGCGCCAGCCCCGTACCTCCAAGGTAAAGCCTTGGATGCGGCGTCAAAACGAACGGTGTTGGGGACGTATCATCAGCCTGCGCTCCGGCACGATTGGCCTGAAGCTGTAAGGCGATAGTTGTAGCAGTCAAGAGCACACTCCTGGAAAAGGTCGGATTGAGGAAAGTTTCGATTTGAAAGTTTCGATTTACGCAGCAGTTCGAAAAATAGTATCACCATCAAGAGAAACATTCAATGCCTTTTTCATTTGTTGCCTTTTTCATTTGTTGCCGCAAATTGAAAAAACGATCAAGAAACCTCGTATGGCAAAACGTAAGAAAAAACTTGCAATTCGGGATGGAATTTTGCTTTAATTCTTCTGGCATCATGGACATCCGGGAAAAAGGTTGGCATGGCTCGGAGGACCTGTAGTTTGCACAGTTTCGATTGACGACGCGGCATTGACCCGTCGGGGAGGAATCACGATGAAGTTTTGGTGTTCGGGAATAACATCGGTCTTAATGGTTCTGAGTTTGTTTGGGTCGGCATGTGTTGAGCGCCAGCCGGATGAGACGGCGATCGCTGCGCCGGACGCGAGGGCTTTATTTGAAGAGATCTACACGCATCTGGAAGAGGGGGATACTGGGGAAGCCCTGAATTTGCTTCGCTATGCCGTGGCTGAATTGCCGGATGGAATCGATAAGCAGAATGCTTTCGCATTAAAAGTCGATCTGTTGTTGCGGGAGGATCGTGTGGAGGAAGCCCAGGAGATCTATATCGATGCGCTGACGGCGGACCCGGAATGCGCTGAACGTGCGCACGGTATGATCGAACAGTACCTGGAATTAGATGACGATGAGACATTGTTGCTCGGATGGGTGCAGCGCGTTTTGCGGGCCGAACCGCCACCCGCTTTGCAGACGGCTTACCTACAGAGCGAATTGCTTATCTTGCAACGCGATGCTGACATTGAGGAGGTATGCAAAGCGCTTGATCGTTACTCCGCGGAGTTCGATCCCGCTATCATCGAATCGGTAACCTTTGCTTTGGCGGAAAAACTTATTCAGGATCGCCAGCTTGATGATGCCGAACGTTTGCAGCAATGGTTGACCGCGGCCGCGGATCGGGATGAAATCTATCTTCGCGCTTCAGCATTGTTGGAGACGGAGTTGGTGATGGCGCGCAACAGTTGGGAATTGTTCAACGATTCGGCACAACGTGCCCTGATGATGTTGGACGAGCGCGAAGCGGGCACCCGTTTCGCGCGCTGGCTGCGTGGCGCCAGGCGCGCCCGCCAAGTTGATGTTGCCGATCGTCTGGCGGCCCAGACGCTGACATGGCATGAACGTTTTCCGGTGACGGCGGCGCTTGCGGCGCGGTGGTATCTGTCGATTCCATGGGATCAGGGCGATGGTGAAGAGGCATTGACCCGATTCAAGCGATTGAGCGTTGGCGGCGGGCTGCCGCCGCAATATTTGACACCCCTGATCGGATGGATGTCCAACGTCATTTTCAGCGATGGAACACAGGAACAATCCGTCAAATTTTTGAAAATCAGCGACGCGCTTCCCTGGTCGGAAATCGCGGACGACGCACGCAGCCGGTTTCTTGGAATCCTTCTGGATATAAGTTTTAATGCTGCCGATTACGATCGCAGCATCGCGTTTTTGGACGAAGGATTGCCGCAGTACGATGCCGAATGGCATAAGCTCATGCGCAACAAGGTCTATGCGCATAAGGCGGAGGATGCCGGTGATACCGATGAAGCCATACGAAGGTTTCGCGTTTTCATGGAAGACATCGCCGCCGAAATGGAGGGCGAAGACAAACAGGAATTGCTTGATCCGGTTAGCGGTCAACGGGTGACCCCTTCCATGATCCTTGCCCTGAATGCGCGCCGTATCGGTGATATTCTTTCACGGTCTGATCGCGCCGAGGAAGCGGCCGCCGCCTACGATGAAGCTGTCGGATACTACAGTCGGGCACTTGAAGAAGTCGGCGCTAAAAGCGCCGAAGCCGCTTGGATTCGCACCCAGCTCGACGAAATGGCCGATACCCAACCATAGGTGGCGTACCGTACCGCTGCCTCCGTCAGCACGGTCCGATCGTCGTGCGCGACGCGGTCGATGTTCTTCAAGTCTTGCTTGCGTGTCAATACCTTTCGAACACCCAGTCCGGTATGGCATCCGGGGCTGGCGGCAAATGGTGGCGTTGTGTGATGCCGGTAAGCAACAACGCGCTGCGATAGCCGAAAGCACGGGCGCCGCGAATATCGGATGCCGGCGAGTCGCCAACCATCAGAACCCGCGCCGGATCGATCCGGAAGCCGGTCCGCCTTTCCAAGCTGGCATGCTGATGCTCAAAAATCGGGGCATGGGGTTTGCCCAGAAATAGCGGTTCAAGAGTTGATCCGCGATGATGCAGGATTTGTCGCAGAAAACGCGCTACCGCACCAGCCGCAATCACGATCCGGCCATCGGGTCCCGGATACAACTCATCGGGATTCGGCACCAATAAATGGAAGGTTTCATGCCGCAAACAGTGGTTTAAAAGCTCGTTGCAGATGGTCTGCCAATCGTAGCAACCGTCGGCAATAATGGCGGCCCGACATTCCGGCAAACGCTTCAGATCCCGGGTTTCGCGTAAGCCGGCCTTGGCGGCATAACTCGGGTTTCCAATGCTGCCCGCAATGAATACCAGGGCGTCCTGCAATCCGTAGTGACGGGATGCCTCAACCAGTCCGTCGGAGCAGGAGGTTAGTTCCTCTTCGAAAAACGTAAAGCCACTTTGCCGTAACAGCTCGATTTTTTCGGGACCCGATCGGTCGCCGTCGTTGGTTAACAAACCAAACGGTTTATGGCGGCGACGCAGAAATTCAATCATCTCGGGAGCACCCCGCACCGGCTTGCCGCCCAGCAAAAGGACCCCGTCGATATCCAAGGTGAAAGCATCGAAGTCATTGATATGGGCCTTTAGCCAGGCATTGAACTCGGGAAACACAGTCATGGTTGTGGAACTCAAGGCAGAGATACCCTGGGGAGTTCGGGGGCCTGGCTGGAACTGCGTCTTCGGGAGCCGCCGCGCAAAGCGCCTGGTGAAGGCAGTGTTGTTGCCTCGGTGATCTTGTTAATGGTGGTGACCAGGGCCTCGGCTTCCTTGCCTTCGTAACCCATTTCATGCGCAAGATCATCAAGCATCAGCGAGCGTTGCTTTTGCAGCATAGTGTCGAGACCTTGCAGGTTGCGAAAAATTTCGGGCATTAATTCAAGGGTTTGCGATCCTTCGGTATCGGCGGCAATTCGTTCGACGGCCATCGTGAAAAAATCGAAGCGTTCAATCAACGCCTCATGATTTTCCAGATATTCCGGATTTAATCCTTCGGTAGATATCTGCTGGATGAATTCCGAACGTTCCCGTATCAACTCCGCCAACCGGTCCAAGCGTTCGGCGTGTTCCGCTTGGCGGCGGGCATATTCTTCCGGGTCGCGTTGTTGCATGCGTTCCCGCCAGGCCGCCAGGCGATTCGCGCGTGCGGCTGCCGGCGTCTCTTCCGTCTCCTGGTTGGTTTCAATATCGGCGTCGGCGCGCGCTTCGTCCAGTTGCTGGCGCAAGGCGGCGATTTTCCTGTCGCGATCGGTAACTCGCCGCTCCCATTCCGCGGCCAGATCAGTTGACTCGGGCGAATCCGTGGTTTTCTTGTTTTGGGTTTCCGGCGGTGGTGTGGTCGTCGAGCGTCGCGTCAGCTCGGCGCGCATCGCGTGGGCCTCGTCACGCAATTGAACTAACCGCTGGTGAAGGCTCTCGTTTTGCCGCCGGGCATACACTATCCGGCGGTGTTGGATGCCCGCCAAAATACTGCCCGCCAAAGTCAGAAGCATCACCGCACCGATCCAGATAACCCGTTCATGCCGGTAAATCGTTGTCTTCATGAATACTGTCTCCTTTTAACCGGGGGGGGCAACCATGTTTTGTCGCTGTATCGCTGGGTCGATATGCCAAAGCATGATTATACAACAGGCTGCATTCCGTTTCAAGCCCGTCTAAGCGATCGCGGCGGATGACATGTTTCGGTATCTCCCTTATAAATTCAATATTTCCTGAATATCATCCCAGGTTATGCTTTCGACGATGGTCTTATCGGAGACGATGGTGGCGTCGATCACGGCTTGTTTACGCCGTTGCATGGCCAGCACGCGCTCTTCAATCGTGTCGCGTGCAATCAGTTTGACGCTGTAGACCGTTCGTTTCTGGCCAATCCGATGGGCCCGGTCGGTGGCCTGGTCCTCGATCGCCGGATTCCACCATGGATCATAGTGGATCACCATGTCGGCGCCGGTCAAGTTCAAGCCGGTGCCGCCGGCTTTCAAGCTGATCAGAAACAAGGGAATCCTGCGTTCGGTATTGAATCGGCGCACAATCGTAAGCCGTTCGCCGGAAGGGATTGACCCATCGAGGTAGCAGGTCTCCAGGTTGCGGCGCCGGCATTCCGCCAAAATAATTTTCAGCATCGAAACGAATTGACTGAAAACTAAAACACGGTGGCCGCCGTCAATGGCCTCGTCGAGCAGCTCGAAAAACAGATCGGTTTTGGCCGATGGAACATCTGGCGATATATCGCGACTTTTAAGCAAGCCGGGATGACAGCAGACTTGGCGCAAACGCAACAAGGTTTTCAAGATTTCCATGCGGCTACGCTGGAAACCCTGGGTTGCCACCAGATCCTGTAGCCGGCGCCGGGACGATTCCAGTAAATCAATGTAAACCCGGCGTTGTTCGGCGCCAAGGGCACAGACGGCAATCCGCGTAATCCGTGCCGGAAGATCCGTGGCAACCTCGGTTTTCAGACGGCGCAACAGGAATGGATGCAGTTTGCGACGCAGCCGCCAGGCGGCGGTTTCGGCTTCAGGACCGCCGCGCTGCAGCGGGATTTCATAATTCGCGCGGAACGTCGTATGATTCCCCAGATAACCGGGCATCAGGAAATCCATGATCGACCACAAATCCATAACATTGTTTTCGATCGGTGTTCCCGTGAGCACCAGGCGGTGATACGCCTGCAATCGTTTAGCTGCCAGCGCGCTCTGGGTCGACCGGTTTTTGATTTGCTGCGCTTCGTCGAGCAGCATAGCCGAAAAGTTCAGCTTGCGGTATTGCGACTCGTCGCGACGCAATAAAGCATAGGAAGTGATGACCAGATCGTATTGCGACAGGGATTCCCAATGTTTGTGCCGGTCAGATCCGCTGATGACTACGGTTTTGAGTTGCGGAACGAAACGGTTTGCCTCCAGCAACCAGTTTTCAACCAGACTGCTGGGACAAACGATCAGCGCCGGTTTGCCGGACGCTTGCGGATGGGTACGCGCCAAACTCAACCATACCAGCGCCTGCACGGTCTTGCCCAAGCCCATTTCGTCGGCCAGAATGCCGCAGAAACGGTAGGTCTCGAGCATCCGCAACCAGGCTATGCCGGTTTTCTGGTAGTCGCGCAGTTGTTGTTCGATAGCCGGCGGCAACGGCGGCACCGTCGGATCGAGCGTACGGTTCTGAACCTCTGTCCGTTCACGCCATGATGGCGGCGCTTCCACATCGATCCCGTCCAGCGCATCGAGTGCGGCACGCACATAGGCCGCATACGCTCCCGGCAAGCGCATGGCGCCCGGCCGATCGCCGGCCCGCGCTTCGCAATCCTGAAACACTGCCGTCAACGAGTTGATCGCATCCGCATCCAATAACACGGTTTCATCCGCGGTGGATTCCAGGAACGCGTCGCCTTTACGCAAGGCCCGTTGAATTTCCGCGGGCGCCAACTGCCGGCCATCACGATCCTCGAACACCCAATCAAGTTCGAAATCATCATCCGGTTTGTTCTCGCGGATCCGGACCACCGGAACGGCGACATCCATCCGTTCCATGGTCGCGGCGATCCGACCTTCCAAATTGACATCCCAACCTTGCCGGCGTAATGCCGGCAGGGTGCCTCCCAGAAAATTGAGGACGGCCCGCCAACCTATTAGGCGGGACAAGGCCTCGCCGTGTTCTCCATGAAATCCTGCCCGTGCCAGTTTCCGCAAAGCCGCGCTTTCGGCCTCCGGATTTCGAACCCAATAGCGCAATAAATCGGTTGTATCCGGAATGGCAAAACCGTTGCTCGCACCGCCTTGACCGGCCACCAGGCGATGATCACCGTAAATCGCATGTAATCCCGCGGCCAGCGAGGCCGGACTGCCGCGAATCGTCAGGTTTAAAGTGGGCTTGTCTTTTTCAAGCGTCAATAAATCCGCCGATACTTCGGCGGTAAGCGGTAAAAAATTTTGCAATGCCGGGACTTCATGCTTCAAAAATGCCGGCACGGCGGGGCGGGGTATAATCACCGGTTCTTCATAAATCCCGTGTAACGGTTCCGGTAAAACGGTTTCAAGCGGCCAGAAATGATGATCGAGGTTAACCCATCCCGCATCACGGCACAATACGTATTCGGGGAACCGCCCCGTATCCTCGATCGGCAGATCAGTGTGCAGAATCAGGATCAATTCGCCGTTTTCGCGGTCCAGATCAAGATGCAACCGCGATTTTTGCGTTGCCTTATGTACCCAGACCGGGTCGCCCTGGCTGGTCTTCAATGACATGTCAGCGGTCGCGCATAGTTTGAGGATATTGCAAAAATCTGTCGCTGACAATTCCATCTGCTCTGACGGCCGCCCCCCGGCAATATCTTCAAGCACATAAAGCAGGTTATCCTCGGCGCGCGAAAGGCACACCTTTAAATCGGACGGCAAGGTTGCCGGATCGTAATCTTGCTCAGCGACCGATAGCCGGCAGGTGATCATGTACCTGCCGGCCTGCCGCCTCGTTCCCCAGTTTGGGGCCAGTCCAATCTGCAAACGCGCCGGCCGCACTCCGGCAGCATCGGGCGGACCGCGCCGGATTGCTGTCTGATCCCAGGTTCCTGCCAGTCGCGCTGCCCGCCGAAGTTCGGCCTGGTATTTTTGTTCGCGTAACGGATCTGTGGCACGCTGAACCAGGACTAGGCCGACCGCCATGATGTGCGCGCAGACCAGGCCGCGCTCGCGGTTTTCATGACAGGGACAATGATTCTCCACCTTGCCGTCCGCCAGAATCCGTAATTCGGTTTGCAGCGAACGCTGTCCCCGCATTACGGTCCCGCGAATCAATGGCGGCGTATACTCGGCGCGCGTAACCAAACCGCGTTCCATAATCGCACGCCCTTCGCGAACGGTTCGTTCGCCCGCCCATTCTACCAACATCTTGTAAGTAATTGATCCTGCCACCCGGTCCTCTTCTTATTGCCGCCGCAACCAACCGCTACGCCATGCACCGTCGTCCTGCACATCGATTTCCGTAAAACCACGCGCCTGATAAATTGATCGAACGGCATCGTACTGGTCTTGCAGAATTCCGGATATCATTAAATCGCCCGGGGGATCCTGTCTAACCAGACCACTGATTGTCGTTGCATGCACCATTAAAGTATCCGCCAAAAGATTGGCCGCCACCACGTCATATCGGTTTGCCGGCTGAAACTGCGTCAGATCGTTTTGGCGGGCGTCTACCCGGTCCGTGACGCAGTTGCGCTCGCTGTTGGCGCGTGTGTCATATATCGCCTGCTTCTCGATGTCGATCGCGGTGACATCCGAAAAATCCATCAGGGCCGCTGCGATCGAAATAATCCCCGAACCGCACCCGATATCCAAAAACCGTGGCCGTCCATGGCGACGCGCGCGACAATCGGCAATAAACCGCAAGCAGGAACGGGTGGTTCCGTGTTGTCCGGTTCCGAAACTCATGCCGGGATCGATCCGAACCACCCATTCGCCCGGTTGTTCCCGGTACGTGTCCCATGCCGGGCACACCAGCAGGCGATCGGTAATCCGTTCGCGCTGAAAATGCGAGCGCCAATCGGTGGTCCAATCGGCCTCGCGCACCGGTGCTGACTCGATGCCGGCCTCCGGCCGGCCCTGTGATGCCAGCGTTGCCTGCCATTGATCGCGTACCGCATCCGCGTCCGCAGCCGTATCCACATACTTCTCAACCGTCAGCGTTTTCTTGTTGTCCGGCACCCAAATTACCGTCTGGGGATCGTCCGTGGGCAACGCTTCAATAAACCGCGTGCCGATATCAGTATTTAAAATAACGTTAACACGGAACATAACAAGTCGTTCCCGGAAAATGATTGTGTCTACCGCTCCGCTTGCGGTAGCGGTTGCAACATGGGCAAAATCTGTTCGCGCAGTTCGTGATCGAGCGCGAACAGGATATAGCCGGGCAACCCCAAACGACGGGTGGCGCCGATCTGGTCCAGCACCTGATCGGCCTTTAACGGGGCCTGCCCCGATGAAACCCCGATTCCGGGGATCAACCGGTCGCCGTTGGCGGCCGGCCCCTTTTTCTGTTCCCTAAGCCAACGACTGTATTCGGTGGTATCCTGGGTGTAATTCATCGGCGCCACGAAGTCGAGCCAGCCGGCGGCCATCCACCGGCCCCAGTCCTGTCCGATACTATCGATGGTACCGGGATAATTCCCGAAGACCGCGGCCGAAAAAGCCATGTTTTCGTCAATTTCGCTGACTACGCGATGGGCTTGGCGTACAAAACGGTTAATCGTGGTCACCCGCTGTTCGGTCCAGGCGGCGGCCGCCGCGCCCCCGTCGCGCGCGGCCGCGGGCCATGACGGCAGGGTTTGGTCAAGCGCCAACTCGATCTGTTGCCGGCAGGAATCACAATAACAGGCATGCGATCCTGGAAAACGGATGTAGTCCAGATGGATCCCATCGGGCCGGTAGCCGGCAATTTCGCGAATGACTTCCAACATGTGATGTTGATTATCCGGATGAGATGGACATAACCAGGCTAACGGTTTACCGTTGGCATCCCGTTGAAGCCGGTTTTGCTGTTGCATCCGTTCGCGAAACGATGACGGTGACGAACCCAGATTCCAACAAACAATCCAGGCATGCAACTCCAGATCGTGCGCGTGAGCCGCATTGCGTACGGCGTTAAGCTGGTCGCCGAACCGTTGTTGGGTAGGCGAGTGGGGCAATATCTGCGAGTCGTAATGCGCGAGACCGGCCCAGGCAACATTGGCAAAGATGGCGGTTATACCGTGTTGACGCAATTGGCGCGCACTGCGGGGCCAGTCACCGGGATACCAGCCGACGGCATGATGATCCCATACGCCGCGCATCTCGCCTTCCGGCGGCGGCGGCATGGTCATGGCCATGGCTTCCACCAGCAGGCGGCGGGTGGCGCGCGCCTGGCTGAATGCCTGAATATAGCGCGATCGTTCGAATGCCCAGTGTGCTCGCCGATGGCATTGCACGGCCAGCGCCAGCTTGTCTTCAACCGTGCGTTGCACGGCCGGCGCCAGCCCGCGAGCATCGGTTTGGAGTGCGTCGGTGGTTTCGGCCAGGTTGGTATACGATCCGATCCGGCCGGATTGTTCGATTGCCGTGGTAACGATCCCGGGCCACAACGCCGGAATCCAGCGGGTCAAAAACCCGGCCAACAGGTTTTCCTTGTTGGTGTTGTCGCCGTCAAGCAGGATATGGGTCATCCAGGTTCCATTGCGCGAGGCGCCCCATGCCGGATCATCGGTAGGGTCCCCGTCGGCATTTTCCCACCAGCCAATGATTTCGGCATCGTCTCGCAGCGGTCGAATCGGCTGGATGTTCCACGAATGCTGCAGCACACGGGACGGGATACGCCACGTGCCGGGATCGTCGAAAGTGAACGCGCTCCATTGCAACGGTACCGTTGCTGCGCGGTATTCGTCCAACGCGAATCCCATCCGTTGCGCCAAACGTTGATCCGCTGAATAAAAGACCATCACTTTGCCGTCGCGATCGAGAAAAGCGGCGATCTTATCATAAATCCCGTCGGGTAACACCGGGTTGTAGGCCAGGATCACGACATGGGCCGATTTCAGCATCGGCGGCGTCAATGCGTCTTCATCAATGACCGAATGGCCGATTCCCAGAGCGTTCAGGCGACGGCTGATATAACGGGTGGCACGCCGGGCGGCATTCCGTTCATTATTGTTCGGAACCGATTCGGTGGCACGCAGCAAAAGCACCGGCGGTGTCGAGACTTGCAGACTGTAAACCTGTAGCCGGGTATCGATCGCTCGCGCACCGCGCCAGGGCGACAGACGTAACCTTTCGATCTGATGCCAGCCGGCCGGGTTCCCTTCGGTTTCGAAATCGTCGCGATACATCGTAATCCGCTGCCGGCCGGATCGCGTCAGGGGACGGTTCCAAATATACCAGCCGTCGCCGCTTTCCATATATAGCGCCAGCGAACGTAAAGCATCCGGATGCGCTGCCGCCAACTCAAGGGTCAACGCGGTCTCACCGGATAAATCCAGCGTCACGGCACGATCCCAGTAAAACCGGTCATCCGCCAAGCTACCGAATGGACAATCAAAAAACAGGCCGCCGTCCGACGCCGTCCGCACTGGTGGCGCCGCTTCGCGGGCCTGCCAGACGGCATGTGCCGCGGCATCGCCATCATAATCGAACCGGTCCAGCACGCGTTCGGAACCCGGCTGCGCCGCGGATATGCCGCTAAAAATCAGCAACCATAACAGCCACCCAAATCTCTCCAGAATCTGTGGGTGGATATGACCTTTTATGATACCCCGAACCGACCATCTCCCAGGATCGGTGGAAGCAGGTCGGTTAAAAGTATCCGCGTAAGGGTGGCGGTTAAGTGTGCGTTTAAGATTTCGATTATGTGTATCACTCATGCGTTGCCGCCTTTCCTTCGTCGACTAGGTGTTGCTGGCGTAAGCTATGTTTTGCACCAGTCCAGCGATTTCTCTCCAAAAACGACCGCTAATTCAGCCCTATACCTTCCTGCATCACCCACAGATTCTGCCGACGAGCCCGTTTTAAATCAGTTTTTCCGCTGCCATGGCGCGCCAGTCCAACGGATAATGGATGCCAACCGGCGGGCGGTTGGTCAATGCTGCGGCGACGGCACGCCCGGCATAGGCGGCTGCCTTGAAAACATCGCCATCCAACGCCAGCGCAGCCGTCATGGCTGCGGCAAACGTGCAACCGGTACCGTGGGTTTCAGCGCCACCCAACCGCGGCGTACGCCAACACTCGACCCGCCCGTGCCAAGCCGTCACATTGACCACTTCGCGCTGGTTATTCGCGAGATGGCCGCCCTTGAGGACGCACCCGGTTTCCCAGCGTTGGGCAATGACCGCGGCTGCCTGCTGCTGGGCCGCCAGATCAAGAATGGGGGTGCCTACCAGCATTTCGGCCTCGTGAATATTGGGTGTGACCACTGTGGCTTGCGGCAATAATCGGGATTGCAAAGCGTCGACCGCATCATCGCGCAACAAACGCGCACCGGAGCCGGCCACCATCACCGGATCAACCACCAGAACCGGCGGCCGACGGCGGCGCAGTTCGGCGGCCACCAGCGTAACGATCCCGGCGCTATACAACATCCCGGTTTTTACCGCCTGTATCGGAAAGGCATCCCATGCGGCGGCGATCTGCGCCTTTATCATGGCGTGACTCACGGGACGGATCGCGGTCACTGCCGCCGGATTCTGAGCCGTAAGACAGGTTATCGCACAGGAACCATACACGCCGGCGGCGGCAAACGTCTGCAAATCGGCCTGGATGCCGGCACCGCCACCGCTGTCTGAGCCGGCAATCGTCAAGACCGCCGAACGGCAAACCGGGGGTACAACCTGCTTTACCGTATTCATACACCCCACAACCTATAACCTACCATCCCTCACCGATTTGGCCGGCTTTGGCCAGGGCGCGGGCTTGAACCCCCTGTATCTCGGCATAGCCTTGCGAGCTGACGGGGTTAAGTCCTTCGCTGATTTCCATCGAGGCATCGGCTTCATTGTAGAGTGAAGCCGGACAATTGCTGAGCGCAACGAACAATAAGTTGCCGCGATACATTTCCAGGGTCACCGTCCCGGTTGCATAGTGCGCCAGCGATCCAATTGCCTGACGGGCTGCGCTGACCGCCGGATCAAATACGCGACCATCATAAATTCCGTCGGCAACCGTGGCGGACAGGGTTTCGAACAGCCGGGCCGCATACCGGTCGAGAACTGCCTGATAGACCTGTTGCAGCGCGGTTCCCAACAGTTCCATGCCGGGCGCTTCATAGACGCCGCGGCTTTTGGTGCCGACAATCCGGTTTTCGAGCGCGTTTTTCAAACCCACCCCGTGCCGGCCGGCAATCCGGTTGGCTTCATGCATGATGGCCAGCGGATCCAGGTTCTGATCATTGATGGCGACGGGTCGCCCCTCTTCAAACCGGATGCCAACCGTTTCCGAACGGGCCGGCGCCTTGTCCGGCCATACCGTCATCGTCGGTTCAACGATCCGGCAGGGCGTTGCGAGGCTTTCCAGATCGGCGGCTTCATGCGATAGCCCCGCCAGATTGGCATCCGTCGAGTATCGTTTGGCGCTGCCGCCAAAGGTTTCGATTCCGTGCCCGGCCAGATAACGCTGCATCTCGGCACGACCAGGAAATTCGGTCAGCAAACCGGGATCGCGCCACGGCGCATAAACTTTCATGGCGGGTGCCAGAACGTTGGTATAACGTTCAAACCGCATCTGGTCATTGCCGCGGCCGGTCGCCCCGTGTGCCAGGACGGTACAACCGTGTTGGCGCATTTCGGGCAACAGTCCGCGCACCGTGACGGCGCGCGCGATACCGGTCGAGTTCCAGTAGCCACCATCATACATGGCCTGGGCACGAATGACCTCCAGACACGCTCGCGCCATGTCCTGCTTGAGATCCACAATCACCGTGGGCGCGCCACAGGGTTCCATGCGGCGCGCCACATCGGCAATGTCAGTCTCGTCGGGCTGTCCCAGATCGGCACTGAAACACACTAAGTCTATCTTCAATTCAACCAACTTGCGGGCGATCGTCCGGCTGTCGAGCCCGCCGGATACGCATAATCCCACCTTTTCGCCTTTCAAATCATGTAGTTGCATTGTCTGTCTCCTCTCCGTCGCGGGATAATCCATGCCATTCCAGCAAAGCATCATCGATTATTTCCAAGGCTTCATCGATTTCGTTGTCGCGAACCGTCAAGGGTGGCAAAAAACGGAGCACGTTGCCTTTGCCGCCGATACTGATCAAACCCATTCCGGTCAGGATATCGGTCAATTGCTTGACGGGCCGATCGGTTTCCAAACCGATCATCAAACCGCGGCCACGCACTTCCCGGATGCGGTCGAACCGTTGCGCCTTGGTTGCAAGCGCTTGTTTGAAACGGTCGCCGACCGTTGCCGCCCGCGCCACCAGTTTTTCTTGTTCGATTGTTTCAATCACGGCAAGCGCTGTCGCGCAGGCGAGTGGTGATCCGCCGAAGGTACTGGCATGTTTACCGGGCGCCATGACCTCGGCCAACGCCGGCCGCGCCACTACGGCGCCGATCGGATAGCCGCCACCCAAAGATTTGGCCAGCGAAAACGCATCCGGCGCCACCCCGGCGTGCTGGAATCCAAACCATTGGCCGGTACGGCCCATCCCGCATTGAACCTCATCGCAGAACATCAGCAGATCGCGTTCATCACAGAGTGTCCGAACCCCTTGCATGAATTCCGGCGTGGCAACCTGTATGCCGCCTTCGCCCTGCACCGCTTCAAGCAAAATCGCACTGGTACGTTCGCTTACGGCCCGCCGTACCGATTCCAAATCATTGAGTTCAGCGTAAACAAAACCAGGCATAACCGGCTCAAATCCTTCGCGGATCGAGTCCTGGCCGGTCGCTGCCATGGTCGCCAGGGTCCGGCCATGAAAGGATTTGCGCATGCAAATAATCTCGAAACGTCCGGTGGCGTTCCCGCGCAAGCGCGCCAGTTTGATCAAGGCTTCATTGGCTTCGGCGCCCGAATTGCAGAAAAAACTTTTGGCTCCATCCGTCAACCCGCTCAGTTTGCGGGCCAGCAGCGCCTGCGGCCGGTTATAGTGTAAATTGGATACATGAATCAATTGTTCCGCCTGTTCGCGCATGGCGGCCAACACGCCTGGATGACCGTGTCCCAGATTGGTGACGGCGATACCCGAGGAAAAGTCGAGATACACCTTGCCTTCGGCATCCCAAACCTTGGTGCCGCGCCCGCGGATCAGCGTCAATGCCGGGGTATACGTCGGCATCACGTGCCGTTGATAGAGGTCGATGATGTTTTCCGTTTGCGTCGTCATGCGGTGATCTCCGTGCCAATCCCTTTATCGGTAAATATTTCAAGCAACAACGAGTGGGTTACGCGACCATCAATCAGATGCACTTTCGCCACGCCGTCGGCAATCGCATCCACTGCGCTGCGCATTTTCGGCAACATCCCGCCGGCGATCACAGCGCGTTCAATAAGGTCGTCTACCTCGCCGACACGAACCGTCGAAATCAGAGTGTCGGCATTCCCGGGATCACTCAGGAGTCCGGGTACATCGGATAGAAACGCCAGCTTGCGGGCCGGCAACGCCCGGGCAACCGCGGCTGCGGCAGCATCGGCATTCAAGTTGTAGGTTGCCCCGTCGGCGCCAAGTCCCAGGGGGGTCACCACCGGAATAACGCCGCGTTCAAACCGTTTTAGGATGGCTTCGGCACAGGTTTCACGAATCTTGCCGACATATCCCCAGTTCAAACTTTCGCCGGTCGCTTGATCATGCTCCTCTAGACGGTCTACCCGGAATAAGTCGCGACCGTCGACCATTTCCGCGCAGCCCCCGAACCGTTTAATCGTGGCCACGATTTCAGGATTGATTTCGCGACTGAGAACGGACTCGACTACCTTGATCGCCGCGCCATCCGTCACCCGTAACCCTCGCACAAAACCGGGCGTCAATCCCGCCTCACGCATCCGTTGCGAAATCGCCTTGCCGCCGCCATGGATAATAACCGGCAGCATACCGACACATTCCATGAAGGTTATATCTTGCAGGATCCCGTCATGTTGCAGTTTCGATTCCATGGCGCTGCCGCCGAATTTTACGGTGATGTAAGCCCCTCGAAACCGCTGGATATACGGTAAGGCTTCAATCAATACGGCCGCTTTGCCTATCAGAGTGTTCATGGTTATGTCATGTAAGCCGCGTTGATACGGACATATTCCTCGCTGCAATCACAAGACCACATCATGGATTCCGCGGAACCCTCGCCAAGATTGATGGTTAACCGGAATGCCGGTTTTTCTATGACCTGCTGCAACGATTCAAACGGGATATCGGTTGCACAGCCGTTGCGGACTGCCGGCAGATCGTCATAAGCGATGGCCACCCGCTCTGTGCTGAATACGGCGCCGGAAACACCGAGGGCAGCCATCACACGCCCCCAGTTGGGGTCGGCCCCGGTCCACGAGGTTTTAACCAGTAAAGAGCGCGCCACCGCACGCGCTGCCTTGGCCGCATCGGCTGTGTCCAGCGCGCCGCGTACTTTCACTTCAACCACCTTCGTTGCGCCTTCCCCGTCAGCTACCACCGCATACGCCAGACGCCGGCATACGGCCGTAAGCTTGTCCGTAAACAAATCCCAACCCGGTTTTCCGGGTTCCAATCGCGGCGTGTTGCCGGCCCGCCCGTTGGCCAGCATCAAGACGCTGTCGTTGGTGCTTTGATCGCCGTCAACCGTCACCCGGTTGAACGATAGGTCGACCGCCTGCCGCAACGCCGAGCGAAGCGCCGCCAGCGTAACCGCGGCATCGGTGGTGATAAACGCCAGCAAAGTTGCCATGCATGGCTCAATCATCCCGGCGCCTTTGACCATGCCGCCCACGCTTACCGGTACGCCGTTCAGCGAAAATGTCATCGCCACATGTTTTGGGCGGGTATCGGTTGTCATGATCGCACGCGCTGCTGCATCGCCGCCATCGCGCGATAAACGCGCCGGCATGCCGGGGATCGCCGCCGAAATCTTGGTCATCGGTAATGGGACGCCAATCGTTCCCGTCGAGCATACCAGGACGTCATTAACATCGCAATCAAGGGCTGCAGCCGTGTCGGCCGCCATCCGCTGCGTATCACGCATCCCCGCCGTACCGGTACACGCGTTGGCGTTTCCGCTGTTGATCAAAATAGCACGCACCGTCGAGTCGCGGTCCAGAAGCGCTCGACAATACCTTACCGGCGCTGCTTGAACCCGGTTGGTAGTGAACATGCCGGCGGCAACCGCGGGCTCTTGCGATACCAGCAAGGCTAAATCATCACGCTCGGAACGGATGCCGGCCGCTGCGGTCGCTGCCGTGAAACCGTTGGGCGTCGTTACCCCGCCCTCGAATATTCCGTCTTGCGACGAATTCATGCCGAAACGCTTAACGTTTCGAGAATTGGAAACGTTTGCGGGCACCGGGCTGTCCCGCTTTTTTTCGTTCTTTCATGCGCGAATCGCGTGTCAGACAACCGCTGTTCTTGAGAACATCGCGCAAGGATTGGTCGGCGCTGGTTAACGCACGCGCAATCGCATGACGCATGGCGCCGGCCTGACCGAAAATCCCGCCGCCGCTCGCTTTCGCCATCACGTCAAACTTGGAAAGCGTGTCGGTCAACTGCATCGGTTGCTCGACATAACTTTTGACCGCTACCGAACAAAAATAATTTTCCGGCTCACGATTGTTGACCAACCATTTACCGGTTCCCGGCCGCAAACGCACCCGCGCCACGGCGGTTTTGCGCCGACCGGTCGCACTGAATTCCTGATTTTTTTCGCCACAGTATGTCCTCCCGCTTTACGCGTCGAATGCCAGGGTCTCGGGTTGCTGTGCGGCATGGGGATGCTCCGCTCCAGCATAAACTTTTAAACGGCCGATAGCATTGCGATTCAATGCATTTTTTGGAAGCATGCCTTTGACCGCCAACTCGATCATCCGTTCGGGATGCTTGCTGCGCACTTCGGCAGCCGTCTGTTCCTTCAATCCGCCGCGATATCCGCTGAATCGCTGGTATATCTTCTGACTTTCCTTTTTTCCGGTCAATCGTACACGGGCGGCATTGACAACAACGACAAAGTCTCCCGTGTCCACATGCGGCGTATAAATCGCTTTACCACGCCCGCGCAACAGATTGGCCGCTTTAACCGCCAGACGCCCCAAGGGGCGGTCGGCGGCGTCAAGTACCAGCCAACGACGCTGTATTTGCGACGCATTCGGTATAGTCGTCTTCATGGATCGCTTTCCTTATTGAAATAAACGCAAACAAATAGGATAGTAATTCACGTTCATTTTGTCAAGAACACAATTTTTCTTCCCGGCAATGCTTGTTTCAGGCTTGAAAAGAGTTATTGAACGATCGCTTGTTGCCTGATATGATACCTCGAAAAGCAACCGACCTGCCTGCCGGCAGCCGGGGCTCAGCGAAGGTTGCCGTTCCAGACCTCAGTGTCTGTGCCTGCCGGAGCAATGAAGGGGATAAGATGGCCGCTCAAGGTCAACAGTTTAACGTGCGCGACTCGGGGGAGCATTCCGTCTGCCGGGCACCGGCATTTAACGAAACGCACCGTGCGGCTTGAGGGCTGTGCTGTTTAACGGAGAAGCGAATGAATACGTATGCAATGCAGTCGAAAACAATTGCCTGCGATGAATCCTGGGACGTTATTGTTGTCGGTGGCGGTCCGGCCGGTTGTGCCGCGGCGACCGCGGCCGCCCGGCAGGGCGCGCGGACCTTGTTGTTGGAGATGAGCGGTGTTCTGGGCGGCATGGGTACTGCGGGTCTGGTGCCTTGGTTTTGCGGCTATGACGATGGCAAAAAAATTGTGGCCCGTGGATTAGCCGAAACGGTGCGAATGAAGCTTGCCGAGGGTATGCCGCATTTCAAGGAACAACTGAAAACCAACGAAATCCTCTCGCCGCCGATCGATCCGGAGTTGCTCAAACGGATCTACGATGAGATGGTAACCGGATCGGGTGCGAGCGTTCGTTTTCTCAGCAGTCTTTGCGGTGTTGAATGTACCGGTTCAGGAAATCCGGAAACGTTGTTGGTAGCATCCAAGGATGGACTTAAGGCATATCGGGCAAAGATATTCGTCGATTGTACCGGTGATGCCGACCTGGCCGCCTGGGCCGGCGCCGAAGTGATCAAGGGCGATGATAAGGGAGCGATGCAGCCGGCAACGCATTGTTTTGTCATCTGCAATATCGATGAGGAATCTCTGGCAAAGGGGCCGAACATCCATTTCTACGATGAAAACAGCCCGATCTGGAAGGCTGTGGCGTCGGATAAATATCCGCTTATTGAAGAATTACATTCATGCAATCGCAAGATCGGGCCTGGCGTTTTTGGCTTCAATACGGGACATCTTTTCGATGTTGACAATACCGATCCCGCAAGTATCAGCCAGTCGCTCTTGAAGGGCCGGCAGATGGTCTACCAGTATCACCAGGCCCTGCGCGAGTATCTTCCCGCATTCAGGGATTCCTACCTTGTGCTTAGCGGATACTTGATGGGAATTCGGGAAACGCGGCGTGTTGTCGGTGACTATGTTCTTACTGTCGACGATTACCGTAACAAGCAGGGGTTTGACGACGAGATTTGTCGCAACAGCTACGGTATTGACGTACATGGTTCGCGGGAACAAGCACTTGCAAATGCCAGGCGCTCGATTCCCGAAATCAAGGAACGGAACAACAAGATTGTCCGCCGCCTCGCTGCGGGAGAGAATTTCGGCGTTCCCTACCGTTGCCTTACCCCGAAGGGTATATCCAACCTGCTCGTTGCCGGTCGTTGTATTTCGACCGACCGGCAAGCCAACGGTACGGTAAGAATCATGGCCTGTTGCCTGAATACCGGCGAGGCCGCCGGGATTGCCGCCGCAATGGCCGCGGCAGACGCTATGGATGTTCACAAGATCGACACGGATGCACTCAGATCGATTCTTCGCCAAAACGGCGCCTATCTGCCTTGATGCCGCCGAACACAGGAGACCTGCGAACTCAGGGCGCAAGCAGCCGGGCAGGAAGAAGGAAAGCGGTTAAAAATTTTTAAGCAAACCGGAAACCATCATGCGGCGTGATATTATCATATACGGACAGGCGGTTTTACGTCAGAAAGCGCAATCGGTCGACACCGTCGATGCGGAAATACATACTTTGGTTGCCGATATGTTGGAAACCATGGCCGCTGCGGACGGTATCGGCCTGGCCGCCGAACAAGTTGGCGTCGCGAAAGCGATCTGCGTAGTTAATGTACCCGCCGAGCACGACTGCACCGATGACGGCGAACGGCTGAACCCCGATATCGCCATGCCATTGATCATGATCAATCCTGAAATCGCCCCAAAGGGCAAACGCCGGATGTCGGCCAATGAGGGTTGCCTGAGTTTCCCCGGGATTACGGCATCGATCACGCGTCCGTATCTAATCGTTGCCCGTTTCAAGGATTTGCACAATCAACCGTATGAAATTGAAGTTTGCGATCTGCTGGCACGCGTGATCCAGCACGAGGTCGATCACTTGAACGGTGTGCTGTTGGTGGATCGGATGTCAGCGGTCAAACGCGTCAGTCTGTCCGGTGCGCTTAAACGCTTGAAATCGGGTTAAGCCGGGTATCCCCGGTTTCATAACCAACCCGTGATCTCGGCAAGCAATCGAACGGTCTCAAGATAGTTGGGCCAGGACACATCGGACGGAATCCCGTGATCGCATGATGGAATATACCCGCCGGATTTGACGACCGGTTCAATTCTGCGGATTTCGTCTTCCAAAATCTTGCCGCCGCGGGCCATGGCCCTTTTATCGATGCCGCCGCGAAACGCCATCCGTTGCCCGAACTGGTGGCGGAAGGCGACAATATCGTTGCCGGCGGCAACCTCAATCGGAACGCAACAGTTAATATCGGCTTCGATCCAGAGCGGGATCAGTTCACCGATAAAACCATCGGAATCAACATTGAATACGGGTACGCCGGCATCCCGGGCCAGGCTGCGCCAGCGTGTCCAGACCGGCAACAAGAAGTCGCGTACCATCGCCGGTGAAATCATCGAAAATTGTTTGTAAGCCATGTCCTCCGAGATTTGGATGGCGTCCGGCACCACATACGCGAAGGCTTTTTCCATCAAACGCGCCACGTACGTACTCCAGAAATCGAGCATATCGCGCAAAAACCCGGGATCGTCATGAAACATCATGCAAAGATTCTCGAATCCCAACCATTCACGCAGTTGCCAAAAAGGACCATGGAACGAAAATTCGAGCGGCGCATGGCGGTCGCGCAGTTGCCGGCCGCGTTCGGCCGCATCCGGCGGCAGGCGTCCCGGATCCTCGATATCATAGCGGGTTTTCATCTTTTCCCAGTCAGCCGGCGTTTCCACCGGGCACTTGATCCAGCGCCGGGTCACGAAATCAATGGCGTTTCGCAAATATTCGGCTGAAAATTCCTTGCCGATTTCGCAAATATTGCCTTTCCAGTCCTGAACCACCTGGGAATGTTCACGGACTTCAATAACCTTTTCCTCGAACTGTGGTATCATGGTTGATACGACTTTGAATCCCGGTTGTTCCACCGCCGGTTCATGTTCAATTCCCAATTGCTCGCATGCATATCGGAAAATATTGGCCATTCCATCGATTTTGGGCGGCAAACCCTGACGATGCCAGGCGGCCCGGGTCGATTCGCGACCGCCGCCCGGTACCAGTGGAATGCGGGAGGGTTGCCCGAACAGCAAGGTATTCAAATAGCGTTCGCGCGGTGTCTGTTTTGTGGTCTTCTTTTTTATGCGGCGGAAGTCTTCCCCGGACGGGGATTCAGGGGTTGGGTCAATAAAACCATTCCTGGCGCGCGCCAGGTATTCGCGTGCCATCAAACGATAGGAACGGGCACCGGCAGAATCGGGATCATGCGCAAGCACCGGCAACCCATAACTGGGCGATTCGCTTATTCTTACATTGCGGGGAATCATTGTCCGGAAAACTTTTTGCGGAAAATGACGGCGTACCTCGTCGGCCACCTGGCGACCCAAATTGGTCCGGGCATCGTACATGGTCATTAAAATCCCGGCAATTTCAAGATCCGGATTAACGCCGCCTTGTTTCAATTGTAGCAGCAAGGTCTTGATGGCGCCAAGTCCTTCCAGCGCATAATATTCACACTGCACCGGAATCAGCAGGGTATGCGCGGCGGCCAGGGCATTTATGGTCAGGATTCCCAGTGAGGGCGGGCAATCGACCAAAATAAATGCATAACGATTCTGGTCCAGCAAGGGTTGCAATGCATCCCGAAACCGATACACGTGTCGGTCGGCGCGCGCCACGTCAATCTCGGCGCCTGCCAATTCCAGTTCAGACGGTACCAGATCCAATCCTTTGATTCCGGTGGGCCGGATCAGCGTCTGGACGTCCCGTTCGCCAAGCAAGGCTTCGTAAAGGGTTTCCCCGGCGGCCGGCGTGATGCCAAGCCCACTGGTGGCGTTGGCTTGGGGATCCAAATCAATCAACAACACCCGACGACGCGTGCCGGCAAGGCCGCACGCGAGATTTATAGCCGTAGCCGTCTTGCCGACTCCCCCTTTTTGATTGGCCAAAACCGTTACATGGGATTTCATTTGTGGGCAGGAATCATTCCGGTTTGACGGGCATAAGCGAACAAGCCGCCTGCGGCAATCACCGGCGCGGCGGCACCCAGGTTCTTAAGCGAAAAAACCGTGTCGTCACCGAGACTTGTCAACTCGTAACGCTCTAAATCCAAACGTACGGTTTCGCCGGTGGTCAAAAGATCGCACAACCGTTTTTCCGACATGATCGGGAACAGTTCGCCGGTGGCGATTACGTTGCGAAAAAAAATACGCGCAAACGATTCGGCGACCACGGCAAGCACACCTGCGGCGCCCAACGCAATCGGCGCATGTTCCCGCGATGACCCACACCCGAAATTACGGCCGGCCACGATGATGCCGTATTCCGTCTTCGTCTGGTTTTCAGCGATAAACGGCGGATAAGTTTCCGGCAAACCGCATAAGGCGTACGAGCCCAACTTGGCGTATTCCGCTTCGATCGTCGGCACCAAATTGAGGTAACATGCCGGAATAATCTGGTCCGTATCGATGTTGTCCTCAAGGACGTACACTCTACTTTCAACAATGCGTTCGTTCATTATTTTTCTCGTTCTCCAGCTCCGTGACCGGGCGGTTGCCAACCCCGCCGTGGGGCGCTTCATCAAATAAAATCGCGCGGATCTGTAAGACGACCCCGTACCGCGGATGCCGCCGCCGTCAAGGGCGATGCCAAATAAATCGACGACTGTTTCGATCCCATCCGGCCGATAAAATTGCGGTTCGTGGTGCTGACCACGGTTTCCGAACCGCGTGTTCGCCCAAAGGTATCCGTCGGCCCACCTAGACAGGCTGCGCAGGACGGCGGCGCCGGGTCAAGACAGCCGGCCTCGGCAAAAATTGTTTTGAGCGGTTTGCCGTCAATCGTTTCGGTTGCCAAGCCGCGCGCCACCTCGGCTGTCGCGGGCACCAGATACGTATCGACCGCCACCTTGTGGCCCGCCAGGATACGGGCGGCAGCCTTGAAATCGGTCAGTTTGCCGCCGGTACACGAGCCAATATAAACGCGGTCAATCGTTATGTCGCGGCCTTCTGCGACGGGCATATAGTTCGACGGTAAATGCGGTCCGGCGACGCAGGGAACCAGGGTTTCGGCTGCATAACGATGCTCGCCGGCTACCTCGGCTCCGGGATCGCCGGCCACCCGCGTATACGGGCGTCGGGTACGCCGCCGCACATAGTTCTCCGCCTTGGTATCCGCCGCCATGATGCCGTTTTTGGCGCCGGCTTCAATGGCCATATTGCAAATCGTCATTCGTTCCTCGATCGATAGGCCGTCGATCGTGGAACCGCTGAATTCCATGGCGCAATAATTCGCGCCATCAACCCCGATATCGCCGATAATCCGCAGGATAATATCCTTGGCCATCACACCGTTTTGCAGCTCGCCGTCGAGCAAAAAACGCAGTGTCGGCGGCACCTTGAGCAGCAGGCGACCGGTTCCCATCACGAACCCGGCATCGGTGTTGCCGATCCCGGTGGCAAACGCACCCAGGGCGCCATGGGTACAAGTATGCGAATCGGTGCCGAAAATGACTTCACCGGGACGCACATGCCCTTCCTGGGGTAGGGCTACATGGCAAACCCCGCGATAATCCGGTGTGCCCGGATCGTAGTAATGTGGTAAGTCCTGTCGGCTCACAAATTCGCGCAAGGTATCAATGTTGCGATGCGCTTTCTCATCCGCGGTAAAAATATAATGGTCGGGAATGATTACCACACCTTCACGCGACCAGACGCGGGCATCACGCCCGAATTCGCGTTCAAAAACACCTATCGTGCCCGGACCGCATACATCATGGGTTAACAGGATGTCCGCCTTAACCCAAATATTATCGTCCGGCCGCGCCAGTGCAACCCCGGCGGCGCGCGCCATGATCTTTTCCGTCAGTGTCATTTTGGGGAGATCTGTCATAATGTATCCCCCCCCGTGTTAGCGTTTGGTGTCCAGTAACGCATAAAACCGGTCCTCGTATTCCTCAAATAATCCGTGCTTCTGCAATTTGCGGCCCAGCGGCTTGATCATGTCCGGTCGGCGGGCTGCCTCCGCAAAATCGGCCTCGATTTCCTGGCGAATCGCACGCGGAACCCCGCCTACATCATCCAGTAAATGCCGACGCTGAATGTCGCGCACATTGCCGGGCGCCGATTCGCGAATGACATCGACCATCAGTTTCAGCAAACAAACTTCCCAAGGTTCATCCACTCCCACTACCACTGCCGCCATCGGATCGTCTTTCGAGCTAATCCGCTTGCAAACACGGTCGCACACCGATTCGAGCGAATCAGAAACGATTTCCTCGCTGATTTCCTCTTTGCGAATCACGAAACCATACTGTAAGATGCGTAAATCGTCTTCATGATTCCGTAACCACTCGGCATACTGCTCGGCTTCTTCGCCAAACCCGTCCAGCAGTGAACCGGCATACGATGACGGCGTCATGATCTGCGGGCGTTGGGCTTGAATACGGCCCTCGCGGACACGAATCCGGTCAACACTATCCAATAACTCGGTGATCAAATGATAGTTCAACATCGTCGCACCAAAGGTCTCCAAACGGCGCGCCGGGGTCATCAATATCCGCGTATTATTGACGGCATACCAGATGTCGTGTTGTTTGTAAGGCTGGTCAGGTTGCATGATTGCTGCGCAAGATATCATGTCCGGTCATAGAATTCAACCTTATATTATATTGGACATTCCCCAAAAAATCGCGAGCGATTTTTCGGGAATGTTGAAATTGCCTAGGAAAACAACGGAAAAGCGCTTTTTTCAGGTCTGCCAGAAGGTGAAATAGTGGTTTGAACGGAGTTGCGGTCGAGTCTCCATATTCGATTGCCAGTTTTTGCACCGATATGCTGTCGATTATACATTAAGGAGATGCGATCCCAGTTCCACTCGTGTAGTTTCCTTCTTTGCGCCAGATGTCCAGCATCAAATTGTACCGATCAAGTTTCATGCCAGTGTATATGCAGTTGCTTGTCCCGAATACATAACCACCGCCAGGCATTCCCTGGGCGAGTGATCGACGAACGTCTTCGGCAGCTTCATCGTTAGTTCCTGTCTGGAGCAGAGCGCAGTTCACATTGCCGATCAGGCACACTTTGTCGCCAACCAAGCGTTTCACCTCTGCCAAATCGCAGCCGCCCTGTGGGTCGATGCTGTGCAAGGCATGGGGACGGGAGGAAACAAGTGAATCAAGGATCGGCATGATATTACCGTCTGTGTGCTTGATGACGTAGAACCCCATTTCCCGATATCCGGCCACAAGCTGGGTTAGGTAAGGGGTCACGAACTCGTCAAACATGGATGGGGACAGGAACGGGTTGTCATTGAAGCAGTAGTCCGCACATAGACAGAACCCGTCTACTGATCCCCACGACTTGATTCGTTCTCCCCGTGCAAGGGCCGAATCTACATGGCGCTGGGCATCGTCCTTCATCTCAACAGTCCGGTCTGCCAGCTTTATGACGAAGTCCATCATGTCGTTTCCGCTGGGAAGAGAGTACGTGGCGTCGCCATGCAGAGTAACCAGATATTCCATCCCGGAGAGTTCGCGAACATGACCGATGGAGAGGCGAGTGTCTTCTTCCTCCCATCCGGCGGGTGAGTGATAGAGCATTCCCGCCTGCTGATACCGGCGAGCAACTGCGACGTGGAGGTCCGCGATATCGTTCCTGTGAAGCGTCTTCTCCTGTTCTGACATCTGATCCCACTGTCTGTAGTTTCGCTGGGATGGGTGCACCCGGCCGAAGGCTTCCATTGTGAGGAAAAACTCCAACTCGAAATGAGGCACACGTCCTGCAGGTGAGCTGCATTCCAGCGCTGTTATAAATGAGTCTCGGGAAGTCATTATTTCCTTTGCGCAATGGCCGTGCCATGCCTCGTAGTAAAGCAAGCCGTTGCCGAAATGTCAATCACATCTATGGCCTTGACATCGTTTGCCCGATTGCGTTACATTGCCATAATCAAAGCGCTTATTCAGACCGCTTCCAGCGGGTGAGCGCCCGTGGCGGCTGAAAAGCGATTTTTCATCAATTATAAAAGAACGTATCAGGGATTGTGTTGAATGGGACAAGCGTGCTATGGCCGATAAAGATTATTGGCAAACACAACCCGTTAAGTGGTTGTGCCGCGTCTCGGTTTACCTGTTGCTCAGCATGTTTGCAGCACGCTTCCCGGGTTCGCTGGCGTCGGGTGTGGGCGTGCTGGATTTTTACCTGTTGCCTTTTTTCCGTGAAAAACCGTTTCCCGCCAAACGCGGGCGCTTGCGTCCCAGACTTTTGATCGATACCGACAACGCCATATATGAAACCGGCAGCGCCACGAAAACGCTGGATTTGGCCGCGCGGTACAGTCATACCGTCGGCAACCTGGATTATGGATTACACTTTTTCCTAGGTCGCGGGCGCACACCGTATTTGATTCCGTCTGCCAGCTTGCCCGAGATCCTGCGTTCGTCGGATGAAACTGAAGATGAAGTGCTGGTGCCTTTTTAGGAAAACATCGTTCAGGCGGGTTTCGATGCCCAGTGAGAAGATAAATTGTCTACGAGCCGACAGGCTAACGGCCATGCCCCCGAATTATTGCCAGAAGATCAGATGGCAGAAACGGAATCGCCATTTTCGGAATGCAAATATCGAGTCGCTGGATTTGCCCCGACAGATAAGCCGCATCAAAGTCGTGACCAGCCTCGAAAATGGATTGCAAGTCGTCCAGATCCTTGGGACGCGGGCGCGCAGCCATAAGCGCATATAACTTCGATAGAATGACATCCTCGAGAGTGAGCACGGGAACCGGGCCAAAACCGAAATCCACAGGGTTGAACTGAGCTCGGCGTACGCCTTCACGAACCCACGGAATTTCAGGCAGCAGAATGTCAACGCCTTCCTGGTCCTCGTGTCCGGGAACACGACCGACCACCATGCATGGCCGGGAGCTTTTTTGTCTGATCGCGAACAGCGGACCGCCAGCGAGATCAGCTCTGCGCGCGATGCCGACGCGCAATCCAAGCGATTCAATGATTTCGCTCGCAATCGCCAGCGCTTGGTGCTCCGCCAGAATGACCAGATCGACGTCCATTGTCAGGCGCGGTGTGTTTCGATACAGACCGGCTGCAAAACCTCCAGCCACGGCAAAGGGAATGTTCCGCGAACCCATTGCCTTCACGGCATTTTGAAAGACTGTCTTAAGCGCCATGCCGGTTCACTCGCGTTTGGGTAGAAATCCGTGCCGCTAGGAGCATTCCCTCTGCCTCATGCATAAACGGCAGGATCTGCTTGGCGCGCGCTTGCCATTCATGGTTTCTCGCCGAGATGGCGGCATCCGCGGCGGCCTTGACGGCCGCGCGTACCATCAAGGCCGCAGGATCGGTAGGATGCAAGGCATGGCGGCAGGTGTTGCCGTGTTGTTGCCGCTGCACCACTCCTTCATCGACCAGCGCCGCCAAAGCTCTTTCCGCGGAGTACAGATGGATTCGTGCAATTCTGGCTGTCTTCCGCAAACTGATCGAACCGGGTTGAAACGCCAAGACGTTGAGAACCGCCGTGCGCGCCGCAGAACTGAATAGCTGATCTAACCGTTTCATGCGAATACTGTACAAGTATTTGGGCATTATGTCAAGTATGGCTAGGACACTGAATCGGAGGTCGTAGCAACCCGCCACCCCTGAATTTCAAACCTCATGATTGAGTTCGTAATCGGGTAGTAACCCTAAATCATTTTGTCGTTCCTAAAAGAGCTGGCGTCGTTTAACCAGCCTGCCTCCAACGATTCGGGAGTTCCAGGCATCCACAAGAGTTCAACTCTATCCACAGCTTCCGCGGAAAAAAATAAAAAACGTTCGAAATGGCTTGACTTTTAGAAAATGCTGCGTATTGTTCTCGTCAGTTGAGAGCAGATAGAGTGATATGCACACAAATCGCGGGTTTGTGAAAACACGGACCCACGCGCCAGAGATACGAAATAACCTTTTTATGAAGCCATTCGATCGAGTCCTAACCCCCCAGTCAACGGAGAACGCAATGTCATGCACACACGTCCGTTC
>PXCX01000232.1 GCA_003565195.1 PVC group bacterium
ATTTTTTGTCGATCTTCATTGCGATCATTTGGAGGGTCGCGGGATGACGGCATCCGTCGGGGAGCGCGTGACGGGAAACTGAGCCAGGGAACATGGTGTTCCGCAAAAAAAGGAGTTCTCATGAAAATTCGGAGTACGACAGTATGGGCGGCAAGTTTACTGCTTGCCATGGTCGCCACCGGCGTATGGGCCGACGGCAACTTTTATTATGTATCGACCAACGGTACATCCACCGCGCCGTACGACAATTGGGATAACGCCTTCACCAACCTTCAAGAGGCATTGGATTTCGAGGCGTTGCAGGCGGACGATACGATCTACGTCGCCGGACAGACCTTTGCATTGGATGCCCAGCTTATTTGGACAACGGAAGGCGTTGCCATGATCGGCGGCTTCGCGGCAACCAATGCCCTTGAGCAGCCGGGTGTGTCCGATCCCCGGCAATGGCCGACGGTGATCACCCGTTCAGGCGTTGCCACCCACCGCATTCTATTCATCAATGGCGCCGACAATAGTACGCTGAAAAACGTCCGGTTGACCGGTGGCAATGCGCATGGCGGCACGGGACTGCGCATCGAGAACAGCAGCGGCGTTTTGATTACCGGTTGTATCATTGACGAAAATGCGTTTGATCAAGGATCCACCGCGATCCTTTCGGGTGGCGGAATTTTCCTCGCCGCGGGCAGCGAAGCGCTGATTACGAATTCCACCGTAAGAAATAACATCGCGCGCAACGGGCGCAACGCGCACAACGGGCACGCGCAAGGCGGCGGAATCTGGAGCGGAGGCGATCTGACGATTATTGATTCTCGCATTCTAAATAACGCGACGTTGTGCGAAAACGACGGCTCGATTCAAACCCGCGGAGGCGGCTTGTATTCCGCCGGTCCAACCCTCACCATGAAGAATGTTTTGATTGCCGGCAATTATGCGCGATTTGAGGGCGGCGGACTTTATGTTGCGGGAGGCGACATTAACCTGGATCATGTAACCGTGGCGGAAAATCCGGGAGACGGGATTTATCAGATCGGTGGATCGGTCGCGGTAAGCAACAGCATTGTATGGGGTAATTGGAACGACATAAACCACCAATCCGGAACGTTGACGGTCTCGTATTCGAATGTCGGCGACCAGGATTTAGCCGGCAACAACCTCAATGCCGACCCGTTGTTCGAATACGGTTATTATCTGGCGACCGGCAGTCCCTGCACCAACGCCGGGTCCGACACGGCTACCGCCCTGGGAATGGGGGCTTATGCAAAAAACACCGCCGGCGAAGTCTATGACGAAACCGAATCCGTCAATTTGGGATTCCATTATCCAACCGGATTCGATCTGGCATACGCGGATATTTACGTTGCCACGGACGGCGACAACAGCAACAGCGGCACCAATGCGCTTGAACCGATCGAGACCTTGACCCATGCCCTGACCCTGGCGCGTGACGGCACGCGCATTCATGTGGCGACCGGCGCGTATTCGACCGCTTCGAATGAGGTTTTTCCACTGACGGTTTCCGGCGTCACGGGCTTGGAAATCCTGGGTGCCGCGGCCACAAACACCATCATTGACGCCTCTGGATCGGGTGAGCGCGTCATGAATCTGATCCACATGCATCGCCTGACCCTGCGCGGTCTCTCGGTCAGGGGCGGTTCAGCCAGACAGGGGTCGGGGTTGTTTTTCGACAAGACCCAAAACGCGCGTTTGCTGGATTGCAGGATCGTGGATAATTCAATTGAGGGTTCCAGCGCCAACAATCTGTTCGGCGGGGCCGGCATCTTTGCGCTGCACAGCGGCATCACCTTAACGGACTGCCTTGTGGCAAATAACGATGTCAATAACCGGCATACCTCAAGTGGCATTGCGCGGGGCGGCGGACTATGGGGCGACGGCGCGCTCAGTATTCGCAATTCCGAAATAACCGGCAATAACGCGATATCGCTATCCGGCGGAACCGGCCGAGGCGGCGGCGTCTACTTTGACGGAGTTTATTTACGAATGAAAAACGTGTTGCTCAATGGAAACATGGCTTTCACATCGGGTGAAGGCCTGGAGGTCGCCAAGGGAAGGGCGTCCATTGAGAATTGCACGATTGTGGACAACGACGGTGAAGGGATTCGCCGCGACGGCGGCACGGTCGCCGTCACCAACAGCATCCTCTGGAACAATGGAGTCGACAGTACCGGGACGGTGACGATCGCCTGGTCGATCATTGAAAACAGCAGCGATTACACGGATGGGGGCAATAACCTCGGGAGCGATCCCCTGTTCGTCGACGCGGCGGGCGGCAACTACCGGTTGCAACGGGGGTCACCGGCCATCGATACGGGATTGAACCAACCGTGGATGATTGGCGCAACCGATCTGGACGGGTTGCCGCGCATATTGAAAGGGACCGTCGACCGGGGATGCTATGAGCTGATCCCGCCGGCCGGTAGCTTGTTTTTCATACGCTAACCACGAATACCCGAAGTTTGTTCTCCTGATAACAACAAAAAGCACCACCTTCAAGCAAGGATAATTGAACCGCCAATGTAGTTACTAACTTTCCCAAAATTATCAGGACACGGGTTGGTAGAAGGGCGCGGCCGCTCGCCGAGCCGTAGGCTCTCTGAGCCGGAGGCTGGACGCGCCGAGGACGGTGCAGCCTGCCTGCCGCGCAAGGCACGCGGCGCAGGCAGGCGGCCTGTCCCTACTAACCAAAATGACGTCCATATTATTATGGAAACATTAGTTCCTTATCCGGGCATGTTTGCATAAAAAACAAGAAATATTTCGACAGTATGTGAGTGCGTGAGGGTGTGAGGGTGTTAGAGTGAGGAAACCTCACATACCCACATACTCACAAACCCACACACTTCGGTTGCGGGCGAAGCCCGCCTTGGTTGATTCCATGAATCACAAACCCCATCGTCTGTTTATCAATGACGTTCCGGTTGAGACGGATTCACCATCGCGTTTTTTCCCGGGATGCTCCAACACGTTGCGAGTCGAGACGGATCGTCCTTCGGCGGAGACCTTGGCGCGGGTCGAGCTGATCGCCCCGGATGGCCGGACACGCCCGGGATGCCTGTCGCTCGCCGGCGGTAGCGCGAAAACCGGGCTCGGTCTGTTTTGCGTGCCGGCGCAGTACGAGTATGAAGCCGGCATCATGTATCGCCGCGGCTATCGGTTGCGGGTCTCGATCGAGGACGGCTCGTCGGGCGCCATTCTGGCGCGCTACGCGCTCGCGGCAGTCTGTTCGCGCGATCCGGATGCGGAATGGCTCATGCCCGGCGCCGCCGAACGCTGCGTGTACAACGACGGCTATATCCCGGAGAACGGAACCTGGGATCCTTTCTCGGTAAGCGCCGCGGCAATGGAACCTCCCTTGCAGATTCGGCTGGACGCGGCCGTGCTGGTCGACAGGAACCGCGTCGCGATTCAGTTCCGCGGCCGACCGGATCCGGCCGTCGGCGCTCTGCCGGCGCGGCTGCAAATCCGCGACGCAGGGGGAAACGATATGATCGAGCCCGCGCGCCTGACCGCGGGCGCCGAATGGGACGAGTGGCGCCCGGATGTCGCCGATTGGCCGGAAGGAACCTATACGATCGAGCTACGACCGACGGACAAAGACGGCGTTTCGGAAGACGGACCGCGCCTGTTCTACCGGCGCGAAGCCGACGATCCCCCGCGAATTCGCGTTTCGCCGTTTGCCCCGTTCAGCCTGCGGCGCGATGAGACCCGCGCAGAGGTCGAGATAACATCGTGGCCCGATTCGCTTCCCGAAGGCTGGGAAGCCGGATCGTTCGGCGACGAAACGGCGCTGTTCTGCCAGGGCGACCCGCATGCCGCGCCGGTGACGCTCGATCCGAAGCTGGAAGGGCCTTACGCGGTCTTCATAAGGCCCGTTAATACAATCCATGTCCGGGTGGGCCGGAACGACGTCGTGCGCCGGGTCCACGAACCCGAACGCGACGATTTCGGCGACATGTTCACCCACGTCGCGGATATGACCGGGCAAACGATCGATCTTTATCCCGACGACCTCAATCGACTAATCGACGCCATAGGTGATGTAGAAAACCCTGAGCAGGCCATTCTTGATCTATACGAAAAAGATGGCACCCGTTCGGTCCCGTTTTCGAGAGAAGCCGCACGGGGCGAAATCCGCTCCGGAATCCGGCGTATCCGGCTGATTCCGGTCACCGAAGCATCGCTGCGCGAATTCCACGAGGCAACCTGGAACCCGCCGTTCGAGCTTCGCGCGGTCGACGATTGGTGGTGTTATTTCCTGCTGGGGCACAGAGCGGACCCGGAACAACTGGACACGATTATGCGCGGTCAGCGCGAAGTCGGGATAAGGGTTCTTAACTGGGCGGTAGGACGTTCATGGGTTCAGTATCCGAGCCGTCTGCCGGACGCAAAAATGTTCCCGTGCGCCCCGATCGATCATGCTAAAAAAAACCACCACAGTAACGCTCATGAACGCATCCTGCGATCCTGTGACGCGCTGGGTTACCCGCTGGAACGTCGCAAACAGCACGGCATCCGCCTGCAGGGCTGGTTGGCCATGAACCGGCATTACCAGGCGCGAACGCCTGACAGTGCTTCGTCCTCGCCATGGGTCAAGGCGCATCCAGAGTACTACCAATTCCGCAAAGGCGGGATTTCGGAAGACTACAACCGCGTGGAGTTTTACTTTCCCGAGGTCCGCAGGGAGCGGCTGGACATACTCGAAGAGGTCGCTGCCTATGGACCCGACGGTATCGTTCTGGGATGCTGCCGACAGCCGCCAATGTGCGCCTACAATCCAACGATGGTCGAAGCCTACAAGGCCGAAACCGGTATCGATCCCTCGACGATCGATATCGAAGACGGCCGGCCCTACCTGGACTGGATTCAGTGGCGGGCGGACTTCCTAACCGATCTTGTGCGAGCGCTGAACGAACGACTGACTGCGTTAAAAGCAAAAAACGGGAAGCGCGTACCCATCGTTGCCCGGGTCCCCGATGTCGGATTCCTGTGGAATCTGGCCCAAGGCATAGACGTAAAAACGTGGATCACTGAAGAACTGATCGACGAGTTACAGCTTGACCCCCTCGAGTGCGCCGCCGGCCACGCCAGCCACGATGTGCGACCCTACGCGGCTTTGTGCCGGGCGCACGGCATACCGGTGTTTGGCGGAGTGAACGGAACGACCGGCGCGAACCGGGGGTGGGTTGACCATACGCCGGTGGCCGGGTTACGCCGCGCGATCGGCCTGTTGCGGGCGGGCATGGATGGAATCGAAATTTACGAAGCCGAGCTGTTTGCGCATTGCCATGAACGACGCTGGCTGATACCGCTGTGGGGCGATCCCGACCGCGCGGAACGCTGGTTGACAAAGTCCAACCTCGAGGCGGTCTACCCGGTCACGGCGCGCAACGCCGCCCTGGGTCACGACAACCACTGGTTCGGCGGTGAAACGATGCACGGCGCCCGCGAGATGCCGCGCGGCTCGAAACGGGCATTGTAACAAGAGAATCTCATGGAACTGGAATATCGAACGGACTTTGAAGACGTGCTTCGGCGCTGGGATACGTTCTGGGACGGATAAGGAAAGAGACAACGCATGAGACGCAAGCACAGGTTAAGAAATAGCTGGCCGAGGCGCTGAAACAATGGATGAAACGACACGACGACGGCTTCGAGTCCCAGAATCCGACAACGCGTAACGGGGAACCGTTGTGATAGAAAATAATTCAAGGCTTGACCTGGAATACCACGTGGTATATCATTCCGCCTTGTAATAAATGAATATTGATTGCGCAGATTCAATGGCCGACACCAAATCGGCGACGATGCGGCAGCGCGCATACGACGCCATCGTAAACCGCATTCTGGCCGGAAAGTACCGTCCCGGCGACCTGCTAAACCGCCGCTCGCTGGCGGAACAGCTCGGTATGAGCGCCGGTCCGGTTCATCAGGCATTGCTGCACCTCGAACGTGAAGGGCTGGTCGAGGCGCTGCCACGGGTCGGAACAAGAATCAAACAGGTCTCGGTCGCGTATGTGCGGGATCATCTCATGCTGAGGGAAGCGCTGGAGTGCCAGGCCGCACGCCTCGCCTGCGAAAAACCGGGTTCCGTAAAACTGGATGGGCTGTGGCATACGGCGGATGAATTGGACAGATCGGAACCCGACGATCAACGGACCGCGGTCCGCGAGGTTAAATTTCATACCGCGATGGTCAAACTCGCCGACTGCCAACCGATCCTGAAGGAATATCAACGGGTCATGCAAGTCGCCTGCTTCTTCCAGACACTCCTGATCCTGACCGCCCCCTCCCGCATGCCTCCACGTTTTCACACGGTGCTGGTCAGGGCCATTGCGGAGAAAGACCCGGATCGCGCCGAAGCCAGTGTGCGATACCACATTCGATCGGGATACCCGGATTTGTTTGCCAATTCATCCAGCGCGAATTCCAAGATGAGGTTGGCTTCTCTGTCAGATTTGACAGCACCTAAAAAAATGGAGGAACCATCATGAAGACCAAGGAGCCAATACCGTGACATCCCGAGAAAACCTTTTACGGGCGCTGCGATTCGAAGGGCCGGAGCGAATTCCCGTCCGATGCAGCCTTAACGCTGCCTGCTGGTACTATTACGAGCATGCCGATTTGTTCGACCTCATGGAAAGGCATCCTGTCCTATTCCCTGCTTTTCGACGGCCGACCGGGCAATATTCGCCGTCAATAAGACCCTGGCAGCGGGCCGGTCAACCCTATCGGGATCCATGGGGCTGCGTCTCGGAATCTTCCGAAGAAGGCATCAGCGGCGCGGTCTTCGAACACCCGCTGGCGGACTGGAGAGATTTCGCCGGATATCTGCCTCCGGATCCCTACGACACAAACGGACGGGGACCGCCGGGATCCATGAACTGGGAAACCGAGGAGCGCATTCTCCGCCGGAGAAAACGCGAAGGCCGGTTAGCGGTCGGGGGTCTGCCTCACGGACACACCTTTCTGCGGCTACTGGACATCCGGGGCTACGAGAACCTGATGTTTGACATGGCGGACGATGAGCCGCTCTTGCGGGAGCTGATCGGAATGATTGAATCGTTCAACCTCTATGTCGTGCGCCGATACATTGCAATGGATGTCGACCAGCTCGGTTATCCCGAAGACCTGGGCATGCAGCGGGGGCCGATGCTCTCTCCGGACCACTTCAGAAAATATATAAAACCCGTTTACGCGCGCCTGATATCCCCGGCGCGCGAAGCTGGAATCGTGGTACACATGCACAGCGACGGAGACGTGCGCGATCTGGCCGGCGATCTGCTCGATCTCGGAATCGATTGCCTGAACATTCAGGATCTGGTTAACGGCATCGACTGGATTCGCGACAATTTGAAAGGGCGGGTATGCATCGATCTGGATATCGACCGCCAGGCGGTCGTAAGATTCGGCACGCCGAAAGCGATAGAGAAGCACATTCGAGAAGCGGTGAAAAAGCTGTCCGCTCCCGAGGGCGGATTAATGATGACGGCCGGCATTTACCCTGGTATTCCTCTGGACAACCTACGGACACTGATGAATACACTGGAGAGTTTGTAACACATGAAGGAAGGGCGTTGGCCGCTCGCCGAGCCGTAGGCTCTCTGAGCCGGAGGCTGGACGCGCCGCGGAC
>PXCX01000149.1 GCA_003565195.1 PVC group bacterium
CGAGGACATCACGGATGCCCATTCCGTCGCCGGTCATGAGTTCCACCGAGCGCACGGTCCCCAGGTCGCCGTCAAGCAACGCATCGCGCAATTCGCCGACCGCGACCGGTTCCGTCGGCGACAGCAGCCGGGTTGAGGCCTCCGTCGGCGGCACGCGATAGGAGCCGATATAATGGCGTAAAGTGACGTAGGGCGTGCGATTATAGGGCGCTTGAACATCGTCGTTAAAAACCCCGAGCATATAGGTAAAGCGGCCTGGCGGTCGCGGGAACGAGACTTCCACACGATAGGTCGAACGATGCATGAGCCAATTCTGGGAATCCAGCGGCAAAACCGTGGGCGATGTGGTTCCGGGCCCCGGCCCCCCTTGATAAACCGGCATTAGCCGCAAATTCGACATGTCGTCCTCGTTCTCCCACCGCACCTCGCCGATCATGCGCACGGTATCCGGTAACCGGTCGGTAAAGTCTCGATCCAACATCGCCACCGCCACGCTGCGAGCGCCTAATTGCTGCACGCGCACGCGATGTTCGCGCAGGGTGGCGTAATCGTCCAGGCTATTGATCGAATTGATCCGGCCAAACGGGCCCTCGGTCCGGCGTCCAAACGCGAAATCCGTGTTATTCTGATTCGCTTCCTCGATGCCTGCCACGGTAAATAATGGCGGCGGATCGGCCAGCAACAACTGTTTTGAAGACCACGCCGGAGCGTCGAAAAAATCGCGGGTATAATCCCGCCAGAGAGTCTTGAAATCGGCGGCATCCCCCGGAATCGCGGTCATCAAGGCCAGCACCGGATGGTCGCCGGCCTTGAGACGCTGGTATACCTGGGCGATTCCGGCCAGCCCGAAATTGTGCCGCCGGTCGGCATACTCGACAAACGACGCCAGCGTATAGCCCCGGGATTGCACGTCTTTCATGGAATAACCGAACAATAATCCGCCCGGTTCGATATGCATGCCCCGCAAGGCCGTACGCGGTATCACCGGGAAATGTTCGGGTAGATAGTCCGCCGGATCGCCTTCGGCGATATGTTTTTCGAACCAGGTCGCCGTAGCCTCGTCCAGCCAGAGCGGATCCTTGCGAGCATGATAAAAACTTTGGACGACATGAAAAAACTCATGCGCGGCGGTAATCCGGGCAACCGGCAAGCCATACTGCCTGGACCTCCACAAGAAACGGTCATCCATTTCAATCCAGTGATAATTAACACCCCAGAACGAGGAAACCATCTCACCGCCGGGCTCCTCACCCCCGAGGCGCTTAATATATACATCGATTGGCCAACTTGTACGCGGCGAGAAATCGTAATCCGCCGACAGCGTCGTGTAAGCGGTCTCCAAGCCGTCGATCAACGCCCAGGCATTGGATCGGGCGGCTTGCGGCGGTCCCGTCATGCTGGCCGGCCAGATCAAGCGGAAGCGATCGCCCACCAGGGTTGGTACGGTTCGCGGCAGGCGTCCCGAACCCGTGGGTTGGAACCGCCACCGATAACTCGCGCTGTGGGAACTTGCGATTATACCCGCCTTAGCCCGTGTATCCGCTCCGGATAGCCCGCCATCCGTACCTGTCGCTCGATCACCGGCATACGCAGGAATCGGTGGCGCGTGCCAGACCAGATCCTGGCCGTCCGCCTCGGGTTCGACATAGCGGTAAAACCATCCCAACCCGCTCATCGACCCGTGGGTATACTCTCCGATCTCAAGCGCCATGCCGGCGGGATCGGCGCCGTCGGGCGCGGGGATACGAACCGTCAGCGCCACGGGTACGTTATCGGGAATGCCACGGATTTCGTACAACGGTCCGCGATCGACATCGGCGGACGGGCGCTCGGAATTCGGAACCTGTTCGAGTGTCAGCTCGACATCCGTATCGAACGCCCCTGCGGGCACGATCAGGCGGAGCATTCCGGCATCACCCAGTTCGCCGCCGGCCGACCCGATCGTTGCTTGAGCGAGCGTAACCGGCAACGCCTGCCCGTGAACCCGGCGCAGCATCAAATCCAGATCGGCGGCCGTGACCTCGCCATCATCATTCAAATCGGCGAATTCCGGATCGGCGGGAATCAGTCCCTCGACCATCCGTGACGCACGCACCAGGTCGGCGGCATCGTAAACCCGCTCGGCCCCGGCAATCACGCCGGGATACATCAAGCATCCCGAGCATGCCAATAGCAGATATCGCCGCCGCCACCTGCCGAACAAACCATTGTTCATTCAGAACTCCTAGAATCGGGAGCACCCGGGATACCGTGAACGAACGTCTCCCACACGGAAGACGCGTTGCACGTGTGGAACCGGTTCCACGCAACTGACTTTACGCCGTTTGAAAGAATAACGCAACAGAAAAAACGTAACAGACGGAAACGCCCCTGGATATCGGCCTGATTATCATGGCGTAAGTGACTGTCGATTAAATGCTACCGACCGTAGGGGTGAATGGCACTTAGATAGACCCCATCCGAAACCCTTTTCGGATGGGCTCTAAATATAATGTAACGGGATGTGAAAAAAGTCAATATTTTTTTATCGTTATTCATTTTTCTTATGTTTTTCTTGATTAACTGTTCGAGGTTATGATAGTTTGCATGCCTGTATTGAGCCGAACGACCCGGTTTTGAAGACATCATAAATCCGGGGACACCCTTTCATCGCGCGAAACCCAACGATGCCTGAAATAACCCACATAAACCGAGAAGCGCCGAGGAATACAAGTTCATTCCCTGTAGTTCGGACTGCTGTTAATAACGGTACGCAACAAATCCACGTGAACCATCAAGTGCTTCCGCCGATCGCCTACATGAGTTATTTCGGGACGCCTCACCTGTATCGGCAAGTCTCGCAGACCGGGATCCATCTGTATTGCTTTCCGCTTATCCTCGGCGATCGAGGGGTGAACACCTTCTCCGGCATAGGCCCGTTCCGTCCGTGTGTCTGGACTGCCGAAGACACGCTTGACATGACAACCCCGCTAAATGACGGCCGGATGATTCTCGACGCTGATCCGGATGGATGGCTGATCGCCCGCATCAATCTGGACGTGCCGACCTGGTGGGAAAATGTTCATCCCGAAGGCTGCTGCCAACTCAGCGACGGCACAACCCTGCGGCAATCCTTTTATTCGAATGTATGGCTCAATGCCGCCGAACGAGTTTTGCGGAAGGTTCTCGCGGAACTGGCTTCCTCGGAACTAGCCGCAAGATTAGCAGGCATCCATCTTGCCGCCGGCCGTACGTCCGAATGGTTTTATCATTTTCTGCCCGAACGCGGTTTTGAGGACGAGAACCCTGAAAGAGTTATCGGTTTCCGTGCCTGGCTTCGCCAAAGATACTCCACTGAAGAGCTCCTGCGGAAAGCTTGGCGCGAACCATCCGCAGCTTTCGATGAGGTCGTTCCTGCGGACATCCGTGGCATTGAACGAACCAATGCCTGGATAAGCAGCGGCGAAGAGCAAGCTGTAGTTGACTCCCTGCGGTTTCATTCCGAAACCATGGCTGACTGTATTGCCCGGCTGTGCCGGGTTGTGAAGGATGCGACCGACAGACGTTTGCTGACAGGCGCTTTTTACGGCTATCACGTGTTTCTGAACGATGCACGCTGGGGACACGGCGCCCTCGATCGCCTGCTCAAGTGTCCGGATCTGGACGGCCTCGCCAGCCCCAATGATTATCGCCGTGTGCCCGGTGAAGACTGGCCGCCCATGGCAGCGGTTGATTCCGTTCGCATGCATGGCAAGCTCTGGTTTGCGGAAAACGATACGCGTACGCACCGGACGACTCTGCTCAAAGATGTGGCGCCGCACATCTGTCCGGCGGGCAAGTACGAAGATGGTGTCTGGCTCGGGCCCAATGATCCTTGGATCGCCGAACAACTGCTCTGGAAAAACGCGGCGCGCATGCTGGCGTGTGGTTACGGCGGCTGGTGGTTCGATATGTGGGGTGGTTGGTTCGACGACCAATCGCTGCTGAAAGTGCTGACGCGCCACCGCGAACTGGCAAGTCTGCCGTTGCTGGATCCGCCGCAAATGCGAGCGCAGATCTGTGTTGTCATTGATGAAACCGCGAATTTCCGTGATCGTTCCCAAGGCCAAATGGCGCAAAAAATATTCCGTCATCGTTACGCCATGGCTCGAATCGGATCTCCCTGTGCCGTCATCCTGTCTTCCGACATGGTAGAACTTGAACCGGAAAGCTACCGCTGTATTTGGATGCTCGGGGCTCGGCCAAACACCGCGAAACTTGCAAGGGAAGCGGAGCACTTATGCGGTGCGCCCGGAAAGGTCATGATCACGGACGAGTTTGGGACCAGATCGGCAGACGGGAATACGACACTTTCTCTTGACGCCGAACTGTCGGAAACCATCGACGCAATGCGTAGCATGGCAAAGGCTGCCGGAGTGCATGTATATCTTGAAACATCGGACATTTTATACGTCGGACTCGGATGGTTGGGAGTGCATGCCGCCGAAGCTGGCGAAAAAGTAATCCGGCTGCCGGTTGGCGTTCAGGTTAAAGATGTAATCCATGATCGGTATGTTGCGGACGTTGCCGCAGAGATCAGGTTGAATTTGAAACAGCATGAAACCGCACTGTTCAGAGTGGAACCGCAGTCAAATAGCCCGGTCCGTCGCAGCCGCCGGTCGGGGCCAACGCGGGATTGATCCGCGTGATCGTTACCAGTTGGCGATGATTTCCCACCATGTTTTGAGCATGGTCAAAAAAACGACGGTAATCAGGGCATGACGGATGCGCGCCGGCGGAAGGATCCGGCTGACCCGCGCGCCGAGCAGGGCGGCAGGAATGGATCCCGCAATCACCGGTGCCAGATAAGGCCAGGGTACCTGCATCGTCATGGATTTACCGACGGTACCGGCCAGGGCGCCCAGGAACAAAATTCCTAAGCTGGATCCGATAATCACCCGAATCGGGATTTTCAGGATGCGAATCATTAGGGGAATTAGAATGAAACCGCCGCCGGCACCGACGATTCCGGCGGCCAATCCCACAACGCAGCCAACGGCGGCAAACAGGACCGGCTTGAAAACCACATGGTTGGATTCCACATCCAGTTCGCCGGGCGCTTGTTTCAACAGCATCACGAAAGCGCATGCCACCAGACCGCCGAATACCAGCAGGATAAAGTTGGAATGCATGTTACGTGAAACGGCAGCGCCGAACAGCGCGAAGGTGGCCATCGGTATTCCAACGGCCAGGATGGTCCTGGTATGGGCGTAACCGCCGCTTCGATGCGATAGAAAACCGAAAACCGTAGCGGCCAGAACCTGCACCATGGTAATCCCTGAAACCTGATGGATATTCAATCCTCCCACCCCGATCCACGGCGGCACATACAACATAAGCGGGATCAGAATCACCGCGCCACCAACTCCAAGTAATCCCGAGAAAAAACCTCCCGCAAAACTTAAAATGAATAAGGTTGGTGTCATGCGTGCGGTTTCGGTCAACGATCGACGGTAATTTCCGGCGTCAGCCTCCAAGTCTGCGGTTTCAAGGTTTTCACCCCGGGAAAACTCCATGATCCCTGCGGTCCGTTCAGGGTGGCGCGATCGTCTTCATCGATTTTAATGGAAAGCGTCGCTTGCGGATCGCGGGCATGCAGGACATTCGCCATCAACACGGCTTTCTCGATCCCTATCCCTCGCTGAAAGTTCCATACTTCGTCCGGTTGGGCCAAACGGGCCGGTTCGTCATAAATCGATGCCGTCGGCAATGCGCGTAACGTTTCCGCCATGGCATCCGCGGGCTTATCGCTTAGCGCATCCACCGCAACCGGATTGCGCTGCAAGGCTGCCCGCAAAAACGGTTGCGGTTCGCACCGGTTAAGATCGCGATAGGCATAAAACGCGGCTTGGGCCATCGGGTTATGAGCGCGAATGCATTCCAAGTGCGCGATCACATCGTCCCGAGTCATCTCAGGCTGCAAAGCCAGCGGTGGCGCCGCCCGATCGAAGTTTTTGGATGCCGCATCCGGTAGGCGCGGCTCGGTATGACAGAATTCAACCAAGGCCTGCAAGGTCATGTCGGCATCCATGCAATCACCCTCGAACCGCGATTTTAACCGTTTCAAATCATCGCCGCGGCGCAGATCGATTTTGTTTTCACGAACAAAACGTTGCCATTCGTTGAACACCATGCGATGCGGCAATGGCGAGGGATGAAACTCTTCATGCTCGATATCGGCCATCAATTTGTCGACCGTCCCATCGGTAAACCGGAATGAACTGTTGTGTTCGTAGGCGAAAACGCGTTCAGCGGCGATATAATGATCGACCCCGTTGATCGGCCATCGAATCTGGAAACAGCGTTGCATGCCGCCGTGCTGGCGCAAAAAATTACCCAGAATCTGCTCACTGAAATCGGTGTGTAAAAACCGTCGCAACCGGCTTGTAAAACGACGGTAGGCTTCCGGATCAATGCTGGCTTCGGGATAAAGTGTATGAATAACGCCGGTTTCATGGGCCACCAGGGTGACCCTCTCGTTTTCGAGTGCCCGGCGTGCCTGTGCCGATATCTCGGTTCCGTTAAACCACATTGTTTTTGTCACCAGACGCCGGTTATTGGTCAGAATCCCTTGTCCGACATCGATGAAATTCTGGGAATGCAACGGCGTGGCCATTAAAAAAATATCGGCCAAAGGAATCCTGGCGATGATAAACAGCGCCGCCGCATACAGCGTACTCAGCGACACACACTCACCCGCGCCGGTTTGCATGGCCGGTTTGAATTTGAAGGCATCCATCGCTTCCACCGTCTCGGTCTTCCAGTACGGGATTGTGTCGCCTTCATATTTATCGAGACCGAAATGGGTGCGGATATCAATGTCAAAATAATACTTGTCGCCTTGATAGCCGAACAGGGCATTGGATTGCTGTAACGCATCGGTATCGATGAAATCCTTGAACCGGTCGATTTCTCGTTGTTTGGTGGTCAATCCCCAAGTATTCAAATCGAGATTGAAAACATAGTGATCCATAATATATTGTTTCAACCGTTGAATCCGGCGGTTGGGTTTGGCGCGATCAATATTCTTGAACCAGGGATCATCGCGCCAACGCCATATCCGGGGCGACATGATGTTGGCCAGGACCAGAGCATAAATCAAATCGGGGAATACGAAGACTTCCATATCGGACAAGGTGACGGCCGAGGAACGCCAGGCGCGTTCGCGTGGCGACGTTGCATCGGAGGGAATATGATTTGACATTCGAATGATCCCCGGGGGTTTCTATTTTTTTTGGCGGCTGTGTATCGTTCGGCGTACGCCTGCAATACTCTGGATATTCACACTGACGGACCGGATACCAAGTTGATGAATACGTGGCAAATATTGGGTTTCGGATGCCAATTCGCCGCAAACAGACAACGGTTTAGCGGTGCGTTGCGCCGCCGCGACGATATGTCCAATCAGGGTCCAGAAAACCGGGCGGTCCATGTTCAAATCGTCAACTACGTATTCGTTGTCGCGATCGGCTGCAAACAGGTACTGGGCCAGATCATTGGTGCCGATACTGCCGAAATCGGCGTGTTGCAGCAATTCATCGGCTTGCAGGCAGGCAGACGGCACTTCGAACATAATCCCGTGGCGCACCGGGTGGGCTTTGGC
>PXCX01000016.1 GCA_003565195.1 PVC group bacterium
CGGCGCGAATGCGGTCGCGCGAAGGGGAACCGATCTGCTCCAGAAACGGTAGCAGGGCCTCGCGCATTTCCGGGGGATAACGCCGTAGTTTGCGGGGATCCGGATCGAGAATCTCGGGATACTTGTCGCCCAACCGTTCGCGCAACAGAGGTTCGTTATAGGTGATCTCGGAACGTTTTTCGAGTACCAGGAACAGGGTTTCATCGCCAACGGTTACCGACGCATGATCCTTGCCGGCGGCCGCCAGCAACTCCATGATGCGGGCGCGTAACCCCTGCCGTTCCTCTTCCATGGCCGCGATTTCATCTTCTACCTGGCGATATTCCTGCAGTAATGCCTGTAATGCTTCCTGGGTTTCCATTGTTCGTCTCCGCTGGGGGAACGCGTCACGCCGGGATTGCGTTCCGTCTATCCTTCAAATGACTCCATTCGCTTCCTCAAAACACCGATTCCATCCCATCAAAAGACCCGACTGGTGGCGCCGCCGTCAACCACAAGGCACGTCCCGCTGATAAAACTGCCGGCTTCGCTGGCCAGTAACAGGGCCGGTCCCGCAATCTCGTCCGGGCGGCCCCAGCGGCCCAACGCCGTGCGCGCCGCCAACGTGTCTTGCTGTTCCTTGCTCAGGATCGACATCGGCATCTCGGTGGCAATCGGGCCGGGAGCGATGCAATTGACCGTGATCCCGTAAGATCCCAGATCCAGGGCGTTGGCCTTGGCCATGCCGATCAAGGCCGCTTTGGTCGCCGAATAACCGTTCCGTTCCGGGGTACTTGCCAGACCCATGATCGATGAAATATGAATCACGCGTCCCCAACGGCGTTTCTTCATTGCCGGCACGATCGCCCGCGTCATGGCCATGACACTGTTCAGATTGAGTTCGACAAGATAATCCCAGTTTTGATCGTCAATTTGGTCGATCGCCTGCGGAATATTCCAGCCGGCATTGTTGACCAGGATATCAATGGCGTCGAAACGTTTCAACGCTTCGGCGGCAACCCGCGAAACATCCTCGCGACGCGCCATGTCGCCCGTGACGGATTCAACGCGAACGCCGGTTTCTTCGCCAATGGCGCCGGCCGCCGCCGTCAGAGATTGTTCGCCACGACTGCAAAGCAACAAATCGGCGCCCGCCCGCGCAAATTCCAAAGCGATGGCGCGGCCGATCCCCTTGCTTGCGCCCGTGACCAGCGCCGTACGGCCGCGCAAATCAAACATGGTCTCAGATTTCATGAACACTCCCTATCTTTTGAGTGATGGTTGTCGAATGTTTCCTGCAATACGTTTCGAGTCCCGTCTTGATCTCCACAAAGACGTTGGGATTCACAAACCAGGCGGTCCCGATCCCGACGGCCGTCGCGCCGGCCATGATGTATTCCAAGGCATCTTCCCATGTGGCGATTCCGCCGATCCCGATGATCGGGACCGTTCCGCGCCGGCATTCCGGAATCGTGCGGTAACATTCATGCACCATCTGGATGCCGACCGGTTTGATCGCCGGCCCCGACAGGCCGCCGGTTTTGTTGCCCAAATAGTAACTGCCGGTATGGACATTGATCGCCATGCCGCGCAACGTGTTGATCATCGACAAACCATCCGTGCCGCCGGCAATCGCGCCTTTGGCCGGCTCGCTGATATCGGTGACGTTCGGCGTCATTTTGGTGAGGCTAAAGACATCGCGACGCAAAGGTTGACATGCCGCCCGAACCGCCTTCTCGACGGTCCGCGGATCGACCCCGAAGGCAACGCCGCCAGCGCAGATATTCGGACAGGAAACGTTGATTTCGATCCCGGCAATCGCTTCATCATGGTCATGTTCCATCAAAAATTCGCTTAAGCGGCCGAACTCGTCAACCTGGCCGGCTGAGATATTAACAATGATCGGCAGATTATAGTTTGCCAATCTCGGTAACTCTTCCCTGACGAACACTGCCGCGCCGCTGTTTTGAAGGCCGATTGAGTTCAACAGGCCCGTACGCGTTTCGACCACGCGCATTTCACGATTGCCCGATCGTGCTTCAAGCGTGACCCCCTTGGTTACGAAAGCACCCAGGGCATCGATGATTTGCGGCGAGTTTTCTAGATCATTGATTTCATCGCTCGTTCCAGAGGTCCCGGATGCCGTCAGTAACGGCGTGGCGAGCGATACCTGCTTGAGTTTTACCGCCAGTTCAGAGCGGACTGTTTTCTTGTTCATGCCATATGATCTCGTTTGCATCGAATACAGGACCTTCCTTGCAGACTCGCGAATAACCGCTGCGGCCGCTGGTGGTCCGGCATACACACGAAAGGCATACCCCGATCCCGCAGGCCATCCGTTTTTCCATCAAAACATACAAGCGGATTCCGACATGCCGGGTAATTTCATGGATGGCTTGCATCATGGGGGGCGGACCACAGGTGAAGGCAACCACTGGCTTGTCGAAAGGGTGCCTCGTCAAGCTGCGCCTATACAAATCGCTGATCGGGCCCTGCATGTGATTGGCCGGTGGTACGATGTCGCGAATATCGCCGGTTTTATCATAGGAAACATAAATATTGTTCCGTTCGACTCCCGTTTGCAGCAGATCATCCACATATATATGGATGTCCTTACCTTCGGCCGCATGGATCCGGGCCAGCGGCTCGTCCTCGAGGTCGTGCTGTTCGTGTCGCAAACGATAGCGTAAATGGTCCAAACTTTCAATGCCGATGAATGCCTTGACCGGAACGGAACAAAACCGCAGCGCTTGCACAAGGTATACCAGGGGCGCCATGCCTACGCCTCCGCCAATGACGTGAACTTCGCCAATGTCTTGATCAATCAGTTTGGCAAGCTTAAACGGCTGACCGAGGGGGCCGATCATGTCAATCATCATATCCTTTTTCAAATCCTGCATTTCCCGGGTGCCTTTACCGGTGGGAAGAACTTTAAAAAATACCTCGAAGGTATCGGGCCGCACGGGATGCAGTATGGTTGCCACATGGCGTGGAAGGCGTAGACGGGTGAGATAGTCGGCCGGGAAACCTTTGTGAAAGGCACGATGAATACCAAACGGCCGCTTGAGATAAGTCGCCGGCGCATCCCGGAAAGAGGTTTTGAATGCCTGCCATGAAAATTCACGGACGCCACCCGCCGACGCCCGGGGCCGGGTGGCCGACATGATGAATTGCAGCGGAACGATCCCGGCCAGTTCCGGAGCCTCAAACCGGAGTTTGCGATACGGACTGTCCTTGTCGCCAACAACAATATGGTCGAGAATGCGTGCGCGGAAGCTGGCAATTTTGTCGCGGGCCGGCTCAACAGGGGCTGGTTTTGACAAAACCGAATCCCGAAACATGTTCTCGATCGGCAGGCAAAGATCCGGATACGTCTCGGCAGATCGTTCGCATAGTTGGTCGAATGCCATGAAAAGACCGCGTTTCCAAGCCGTGCTGCGGGATGCCTCGCGGCGGGCCTGCATGTCGCGCGTGGAAAGCGTGATCATTACCGCAAGATCTTCGAAACGATCGTTATCGTTTTCGTTGATTTTAATGGCGGCATCCGCCAGGATGGTCGGATCCTGATCGGAAAAGAAAAAAAACAACCGTTGCCGGCCGCCAGGCGGACCAAAAACCGCGACCGCCGTATCCGGTTGCGAACGGTCCATGCCCTTGGCAGAAGACAAACCGAATGTTCCCGGCTCGATCCGGGTGTTGTCGATCCGGGACAGGCGCCAGCCGTCTTGTTTGAGGATCTGCTCGATCAGCGCTAGACAGAAAGAATAATACGTCCGCCGGTTCCTGTCGCTGTCGGCGCAGACATCACCGATATCGCCGTCCGCAAAATCGCCGCATGCATCCCGCAGCCGGGCCGGCATGATGTCAGGTACGGTGTCCCATGTGATCGATTCGGGATGGGTCGTGTCCCCGCCGAATACGTGCGCCATGACCCGGAGGTAGCAATCCAGTTCAGCCGTCTGCGTCGGCGATATCATCCCGAGTGTCTGCCGTTCGTGTAGGCGGTATGCATGGACATCCCCCCATACTCACATGCCACGGGACTCAATATTTGACCGAACAACCGTAGGGACGCGTGACGGCGTTCTCGATTTCTTCGCCGGCCAAGGCCGCATCGAGTGCCGCTTCGACGTAGTTCTTTGCCGTTTCGACATCTTCGGGTCGCCGGCTCGGATTGTCGTCGATCGCACCCATGTAAAGCAAGGTGCCCTCGGGATCGATGACGAACATTTCCGGCGTTGTACGCGCACGGTATGCGCGACCGACATCGCCCTCGGGGTCAAGCAAAATCGCAGTCGGCGTCGATTCGCGTTCCGCCGCGAGTTCTTTCCATTGTTCCGGCTTGAAATAACCTTGCTTGCCGGGTGCCGACGAGCAAATCCCCAACCAGACAACGCCTTTTTCCATGTATTTATTCTGCAATCTTTGCATATTGCCGGTGCTGTAATGTTTTACCACGAACGGACAGTCGTAGTTAATCCATTCAAGCACGACAAACTGGCCATGGAAGTCCGATAAGCTAACCTCTTCGCCATCCAGGTTTGGCAGGGTGAAATCCGGTGCCGGATGCCCGACTGCCGGAATTTCGACCGCTGGATCCTCGACCGCTGGTGCTTCAACTGCCGGTTGCTCGATTTCCGGCGTCACCACCGCCGGTTCCTCGGCGTCCAATTCATCGGCCGCCGGGGGGGCTTCAGGGCAGGCCGTCATAAACACGACCGTTAGTAACACTGTGATTGCCATAATGATGCGCTTCATTTGCTTTCTCCTCAGTTTATGGGATTCCTGTCGTTTAGAAGTCTACCTTAACACTACTGACGAAAAAAACAAGAATAATTGTGCGGATAATCGGTGTCGGGTGTCGTTTTCTTATGGTTGATGATCCGTTGCTTGGGGCCAGGCGCTGTTTATAATCAAAGCGCGTGGTAAATCTTGCGTGTCGGCAACGGTTGCGGGAAGCACCAAAACGGCCCGCAACCGTTTGTCTTGCGGCACGGAACCTTCCGGCCTCAACGGGATATACGCGCGCTCGCCTTCCCTTTGCCAACGATAGGGACCAGTACGCAGGAACCCGGTTTGAGCCGGGAAAAACTCCGACCGCATGACTGTATCCACGGCGATACCCTGCGGCGGCGTGACCCAAAGCCGGTATCCGTCGTCACCGTTATTTACCTTGAAACTCCAGTCCGGGTCGGCCACCGGCAGTCGTTCATCGGTGCGATCGAAAGCGGTTTGCCATTCCGCGGCCGCGGCCGATGGTTCATCGCGGACATCGAGTTGCAGCGTCAGGACGTCGTCCTGAACGATACAGATATCTTTGCAAACCTGCCATTCGACATCGACCGTGAACGTTACCGTTTGCCCGGTTTCCAGATCTTGGGGCGCCTGGATTTCGCGGGCCAGCAGCAATTCCTCTTCATGACCGAAGGTCGCGAACGGCGGATCATCAAATCGTTGCGGATATGGCCATTGTAAATCACCGGCCGAAAATCCGTCAGGTAGTTGCCAATCAATGATCGGTTCGATTCCCGAATCGCCGGGATTAAGCCAGTAAACATGCCATTGATCGATGATCTCAAACAGAAGCCCGAGCCGGAACGGGCGACCCGGTTGAATCCATTCGATGTCGGCAACCAGCCTGGCTTGCGATGGATCGGCTTCCGTCTCGGCTGCCGGCGCCATATCCGCAGCGGCCGGTTCCGGCGTCGCGGTACGCGCTTGGCGGCGTACCGCATCAAGGTGTTGCAGCATATCCTCGGCATTGATGAAGCCTACCCGACGGGTATTGGGTAGTTCGTTGCCGGTGGCATCCAGAAACACCATCGTGGGAACGCCCCGAATAGCGTATTGTTCGCGTATATCGCGTGATTTCGGTGAATCGTAACGGGTCAAATCCGCTTTGAACGTGGCCAACCGTTGTAATTCGCGGATCACGGATTCATCGGTAAATGTACGGCGATCCAATTCCAAACAGGGGATACACCAGTCTGCGGTAAAATAAACGACGGTAGTCCGGTTGGCCGCCGCCACCCGTTCCGGCGTGTGCGGTGTCCATTCAAGCGATGGTTGACGTCCGATCGCGAAGAAAATGATGCCGCCTATCATGGCGCCGACCCCGACGAGACGCTTCAGCCAAACAAACCAACGGCCCGGAACCGATGAACGTTCCAGAAAGCCGAGATAGATGCCGCCGATAAACAGCGTTAACGGAATCAGGATAAACACCAGCGAGGGTTGGAAAGCAAGTGAAAGATAGAAAAAGGCGACCCCGACCAGAACGAATCCGAGTAATTTTTTGACCCAGAGCATCCACTCACCCGAGCGCGGCATTTTCTGTAACAACCCGGAGAATGTACCCAACACCAGGTACGGCGCACCCAAACCAAGGCTGAGCACGAAAAAGACCATGAATCCAAACCACGGATCGGCGCGCTGACCAACTAACGTCAGTAACGCGATAATAGGGGGTCCGATACAGGGAGCGGCAAATATGCCCACCAGCAGACCGGAAAGGAAAATGCCGGCCAATCCGGCTTTGTGCGTGCCGCCAAGTTTGGCCATAATACCGGGCGGCACCTGTATCTCGTAAAGGCCGAACATGCTCAGCGCAAGCAGGATGAACAGCAAGCTTATGCCTACCAGAACCACCCGCGATTGCAGCAATCCTCCGAATAAACCGCCGGTCAGGGCCGCCGCGACACCAAGCACACTGTACATGGTCGCGATTCCCAGCACGTAGATCAAGGCCTTGCCGAAGACGCGACCAGTACGGTTTTCCGATTGGCCGCCGAAAATCGAAACGGTTACGGCCAGCATCGGATAGATGCAGGGTGTCAGATTCAAGGCAAGCCCGATAAGAAACACCAGTACCAAGGCCAACGGCAGACCGCGATCAAAGGCATCGCCGATATCGGTTGTGTCCGCCGCCGGCGAATCTGCCGGAGAAACAGCCCCGGAAACCGGCGTATCGGACGGCGAACTATCCGAGGCTTCCGCGATCAACGCTCCGGATACGTCTCCAGTCGAGGCCATTGCCGTGAACTCGATCGGTATCAATACAAGCCATCCCGCGGCCAGGATAACATGAATCCATGCTTTTGGGGAGGTGCGCGTTAAAAACCGAATATTCATCATTGCGACTGCGGTTCCTGTTTAGCTCCTTCTTCGAGAATTGTTTGAGTAAATGAGTCGAACATTTCACATGCGTCTGACTAAGTTGTTGCGGCCCAAAGCGTTCAGTGTTCAGGTGTTCAGGGTTCAGGAAATCCGGCCTGAACACTGAACGCTGAACCCCTGAACACTTTCAGCGAAGCTGGCTAGAATGTCGGCGATTGTTTGCTTGGCTTTTCGGCTTGCGGTTTCTGATCCGAACTACAATTCATGTATTATACCACATCCTCATAACCAAACACCAGATTTTTTGGGGAATGTTGAAGTTTTGCCATAAGCGGCTGGTCTTCTTTGAATGCGCGCCGCGCCGCTTTCGAAGGTATAGGTGGCAGGCTAAAATTCCTGAGAGTAGGTGGTTGGAGTAGGTGGTTGGAGTAGGTGGTTGGAG
>PXCX01000013.1 GCA_003565195.1 PVC group bacterium
GGGTGGCGGTTAAGAAGGCGAGTAAGTGTGGCTTCGCACGCTATGGACGCTTAACCGTACGCTTAAACGCACACTTCCTCGAAACCCTTACTCGGATACCCTTCGTCGACCAACTTAATCGATCCGCAGGGGCGAAATGGTCCGTCAGAATAGGGACACACAAAATATCTATCTGGCGATGCATTACGGCTTCGGTGCAAACGAACACGCCGGCTTGGCAAAATGTTTATGGCAAAATTCCAGGTTTTTGGAATGTCCACTTGACGTTGGCTTAAATATTCCGTATTCTTTTTTCCAACCCAAGGTTGTCGGTGTGACATTAAGGAAGATTGAAGATGAGCGCAAAGAAAGCCAGGGGGCTGGGTCGCGGACTCAGTGCCCTGATTAGCGACAGCGAAACGACTGCATCCGCAACCGCGGACACCGATCAGGAAACCGCGAATGGAGCACGGATGGTCGCTGTCGGCAAAATCCGGGAGAACCCCAGTCAGCCAAGGGACCGGTTTCATCCGGATCGGTTGGCGGACTTGGTCGATTCCGTGCGTCGCCACGGTGTTTTGCAACCGTTAATGGTCCGTACCGAGGGCACTCATTTCGAGTTAATCGCCGGTGAACGCCGGCTGCGCGCGGCGCGGGATGCCGGCTTGCAGGAAGTCCCGGTGATAGTCCGCGAAGTTTCGGACGAGCAATCGCTGGAACTGGCGCTGGTCGAAAATCTGCAGCGCGAGGATTTGAACCCGATTGAGGAAGCCGAGGGTTATCAGGATTTGATCACCCGCTTTGGATTGACCCAGGAACAGGTTGCCCAGCGTGTTGGGAAAGCGCGTGCTTCGGTGGCCAACGCCTTACGAATCTTAACGTTTAACGAGGAGATTCGCGTCCTGCTGGCCGACGGCCGCCTGAGCAGTGGACACGCCAAGGTTCTGCTGGGTGTTAATGATCCGGAAAGGCAGCGCTTACTGGCTTTGCGAACGGTTGCCGAGCATTTATCGGTTCGCCAACTTGAACGGTTGGTTGCCGGTCCGCGCCGCCGTATGCCGCGGTTAGCCGGAGCGTCGGCAGGTGGTCCGGCGTTGCCCGAGGACTATCTGCGGCAATTGACGGATGTAATGCAGCGTCATTTCGGGACAGGTGTGCGGATCGCCCCGGCCGGCCTGGCGGCCAACGGCCGCAAATCCAAGGGTCGGATAGAACTGGACTTCTATTCCAATGAAGAGTTGCAACGTTTACTGGAATTGATGGGTCTGGGTGACAGTTTATGATGTCGGGAAAGTCAGTGCCGCCCGCCCGCCCGGCATCAATCGCTCAGTTGGACGGCGGATGCCACCAATCATTGCAGCCCATCATGCCTAACGCTTTGGTTTTGTTATCGGGCGGCATGGATTCCGCCACGCTATTATTTTATGTCAAACATCGTCTCAAGGTCGCGGTGGTGGATGCGCTCTCATTTGATTACGGCCAGCATCACCGTTGCGAATTGACGATGGCGACCTGGCAGGCGCGTGCCGCCGGTGTCCGTGACCATCGCGTGATTGATCTCGGGTTCCTGGGCGATATGACGGCTCCGGTATCCGCCCTGACCGGCAGCCAGGTTGCCATGCCCGATCTGGATCGGCTAACCTTGAAAGAACGCGAACAACCCGGCACTTACGTACCGCATCGCAATCTGGTGTTATTGTCGCTGGCCACCGCTTACGCCGAAGCGCGTGGCATCCGGGATGTATTTTACGGGGCGCAAAGCCAGGACAGCTACGGTTACTGGGATTGCAGCGCAGACTTTCTCGAACGGCTCAACCAGGTGCTTTCATTGAACCGGCGCGATGCCGTACGAATTCAGGCACCGTTTGTCGCCATGCGAAAAGCCGACGAAATCCGGTTGGGCATGGAATTGGGTGTCAATTACGCCCGCACCTGGACCTGTTATCGTGGCGGACCCAAACCGTGTGATGATTGTCCCGCCTGTCGGGAACGACGCTCGGCATTTGACCAAATCGGCATCGCCGATCCCGCCCGGGGCTAACGATCCTTTATGCTTTTGCGGCTTGTTCAATCCCTCCGAAACGGCGTCCTCGTGCGGCATAGGCACGCAGCGCCTCGGCAAAATGGGGCTCGCGAAAATCGGGCCACATGACGTCGCTGACATACAGTTCGGTATACGAAATTTGCCAAAGCAAAAAATTGCTGATACGCATTTCGCCACTTGTCCGGATCAGCAGATCCGGGTCGGGAATATCCGGCGCATACAAATGCCGGGCAAGCATCGCTTCATCAATCGTTTCCGGATCAAGTTCACCGGTGCGCGCTTTGCACGCCAGAGCTTTGGCGGCATCAACGATTTCAGCGCGGGCACCGTAACTGAGCGCCAGGATCAGCTGTCCCTTGTCATAGGTCCGGGTATCGGCCATCACTCTTTCCAATTCCCGCCGAATGGCGGCAGGAAGATCCGTTATCCGTCCAATGATCCGCAACCGCAAGCGGTGTTTGTGCAATTCTGCTTCATCACTGCGTAAAAAGCGGGTCAACAAGGACATCAAGTGACGGATTTCCGGCTGTGGCCGCTTCCAGTTTTCCAGGCTGAACGCGTAAAGGGTCAGAAACGTTACGCCGTGATCGCGGCATGCGCGGATAATGGCGCGCACCGATTCGGCCCCGGCTTCATGTCCCTTGCGGCGCGGCAACCCGCGTTGCCGTGCCCAGCGGCCGTTGCCATCCATGATGACTGCCACATGACGCGGAACGCAAATACCGTTCCGCGGCGGCGCTGTTGTCGTTTTGCGGGACATATCCGTTTTTCGATCAGTCCCTGACACGAAAAGTACTGGCGCGCCGCGGTCCCACCGACATGATCTCGATCGGCGCTCCCGTCAGCTCTGCCAGACGTTGCAGGTAACGTTGCGCATTTTTCGGTAATTCAGAAAAAGCAGTGGCTAGTTTGGTCGATTTTTGCCAGCCGGGCCATTGCTCATAGATCGGCCGGCAAGCGGTCAGCTCGGCGATCGTGCCCGGGAAAGTATCGATGCGGCGACCGTTCGATTCGTAGGCTACGGCAATCTTGAGCGTTTCCAAGTCGTCCAGCACATCCAGTTTGGTAACAGCCAGTCCATCGAATCCGTTGATCATGGCCGAATAACGCGCCAATACGGCATCGAACCAGCCACACCGGCGCGGACGTCCGGTGGTCGCGCCGAATTCGTTGCCTCGAGTTCCCAACTCATGGCCGATCGCGTCGGTACATTCTGTCGGAAACGGGCCTTCGCCGACACGGGTCGTATAGGCTTTGATAATGCCCAGTGTCCGGTCGATCGAACGCGGCGGCACCCCGCTACCGGTACAAGCACCGCCGACTGTGGTATTTGATGAGGTGACAAACGGATAAGTCCCGAAATCGATATCCAGCATGGCGCCTTGCGCACCCTCGAACAACAGGGAACGCCCATCGCGGAGCATGCCGTGCAACAGGCTGACCGTATCGGTAATGAACGGTTGCAATGTTGCGGCAGCCCGTTTCATGTCATGGATGAAATCGTCGAGCGTGACCGGCGGCGCACCGATGGCGGCCAGCCCACGGTTCTTTTCCGCCGCCCGGTCGGCCAGTACTTCGGCGAAATCCGCACGTTTCAAATCGCCCATGCGCAGATTGCGCCGGGAAACTTTATCGGCGTAAGCGGGACCGATGCCACGCTGGGTGGTACCGATTTTCTCGCCGATCCGCCCGGCTGCTTCCAATCCGCTGTCCAACGCCACATGATACGGAAACACCATGTGGGCGCGGTCACTGATGAAAAACCGATCCTGGACATCAATTCCGCGTTTGGCCAGTCCGTCCAGTTCATCGCATAATGTCAGCGGATTGATGACCACCCCGTTGCCGATAACGCAAGTCTTGCCCGGCCGCAGAATCCCCGAAGGAACCAGGTGCAGCACATACCGTTCATCATCAATTTCAACGGTGTGTCCGGCATTGTTTCCGCCCTGGTAGCGCACCACGGCATCCATGTCATCCATCAGATAATCAACGATTTTGCCTTTGCCTTCATCGCCCCACTGGGCGCCCAGTAATACTACGTTCGCCATATTGTTTGTTCCATTTCAGTTAAAAAGGTATTCGAAAGCATAGCATAATCGAACCGGCTGCCACGAACGGCACTTTATGTTGCGCGCAACATAAAGTGCCGTTCCGGGCTGATGCCCCACTGTCGAACTTTTTCAGCGCAATCAACTGGATGGCGGTGTTTCCGCGGTTGCTTCCGGCGACGCTTCGGGTGCTGGCGCTCCAGATTCCTGCGATCCCGGTGTTACCGGTCCGGTTTCAGCGTCGCTGTCCGGTACGTTCTTCGTGCCAAACACGTCGCGATAGGCAACCCCGAGCACACATGCCATGATCGGTGCGGTAAAGATGACACCTATGCCGCACAGAATCAAACCGATACTGCTCAACAGACAGGTGACTACGTAAAGTCCGAGAAACGGCCAGAAATAATCTTTGACGGTCTCAAAACTGGTTGTCACTGCCGGCACAACGTCGAGCTTCCTTTCGGTGATCAGAAAGATACCAAACATTACCACGGTTCCAAGGCCATAGGCGAATAAAAGCCCCAATAACCCTCCGAACACGGGAACAATACCGAGGATGGCGCTTCCGATAAAACTTACCACCCCGACACCCAGGAAAAGCAAAAAAGACGGAAGAAACCGGTCAAACCCGCTAAAGACATCACCGATTTCCGGTTTGGGTTCCTGTTTGTCGATCAGCCGCAACACAATCGACACGATCCCAACGGCCAACGGTCCCGCCAAGATGCCGAGCGTCAATCCTGAAAGCAGGATGGCGATTAAGGTTGCGGTGAACAAAATGCCGAAGTTGTCCTTGTAAAGATTGAGTCCACCCTGAATCCATTCACTGAACTTTACCGGTTGTGTCTGCATCGCGTTCCTCCTTTTAATTTCAGGTTTGCGATAGCCGCACCATGCCGCTACCTGTCTTGGTTCGTAAGCAAGCATAACATGTGTCCTGAATAATCCAAGACAAAAAATGCGGAAGAAGGATTTCAATTGCATTACACCAGCATACCATAGGGATACCGAATGTTGGAATGCCGGGATGGAAGTGATTGCATTATGGGTATGAACTGATATCATGGTTCGCTCATGCAACGGCCCGCGATGAAGGCGGGAGCAATATTTATGGACCGCAATCATGGCATTGAAGATAGCAACGATAAGCGATATTCACTATGGCGGCGAGGATGTAGCGTCCAAGCGCAAAGGCCATATCGGGGATATCCTCCTGGTGCGGGCGGTGCATCGCATCAATCGCATGATCCGGCCCGACGTGACGGTCCTGCTCGGAGACTTACTGGATGACGGCAGCGGACCGGATAGTGGCGTCAAACGCCGCCGCCTGATGGAATGCATAGGTAAACTCGAGTCGCCGGTCATCGTTATTCCCGGCAATCATGACGGAAATACGAACGATTTCTACCGCGATTTTCCGCGACCGCCCGCCTGGATCGATATCCGCGGTCATCGCCTGATTCCGTTTCTCGACGCCGAAGAACCGGAATTCAATGCCCGCAGGTCGGCTGCCGATCTGCAACGCATGCTGGATGCGCGCGCCGGTTTTAACGGGCCGATCATCCAGTTGCAACATACCGCCCTGTTTCCGCCCGGACTTCATCAGTGTCCCTACAACTACAATAATATCGAGGAAATTACCACACAAATGCGGAAGGCCAATATCGGTTATTCCATCAGCGGCCATTATCATACGGGGATCGACTGGTTACGGTCTGAAACAGGGACATTCAGCGTGGCGCCGGCGCTTTGCGAGGAGCCGTTCGCCTTTATGGAAATCGTGATCGACAACGAGCAAATGATCGCTACCCGTCACCCATTGCAAATGCCGCCGCATTTAAAATTGTTCGATGCCCATGTTCATACCCCAATGGCGTATTGTTCGGAAAACATGGATGTCGTCCGGACGGTTGAACTGGCGGCGGCATTCGGTCTAGCCGGCCTGGCGTTCAGCGAACATTCAGGCCAGTTATATTTCACGCCGGAAACCTACTGGAGCGGTCATTGCCTGACCACGGGTCTGGCCGGCACCGATGCGGCCGACAACCGTATGGACGATTATCTGGCATTGATTGCCCCGGTTGCTCCTCCGGCACGTGTCGCGCTCGAAGTCGATTGCGATTTCGACGGACAACTGCTGGTCCATGCACACGACCGCAACCGGGTGGAATTTATGCTCGGCGCAATTCATGTATTGCCGTCATTGCGCGCTGATCGCATCGATCCGGAAAAGGCGGCAGACGAATTTCTGGCCGAATTGCAAACGATGGTTCGAGCCGGGATCGCCGTTCTGGCTCATCCGTTCCGGGTGTTCCGGCGTGCCGGACAACCGATGCCCGAACGTCTGTATAAGCCGGTGATACGCTTGCTCAGAGACCATGGGGTAGCCGTTGAAATGAATTTCCATGTCAATACGCCCGATCCGGAATTCTTCGCGCAGTGTCTGCGGGCCGGCGTCAAGGTATCTCTCGGCAGCGATGCCCATAATCTTTACGAGGTGGGCGAATTCGCGCCGCATCTGGAACTACTCAGCCAAATTGGATATGACGGAGATCTGGCCGGCATTTTATGGTGTGCCGGCTTCAAGCATAGGTAGGCCCTTTTAGCGCTGGGGAAGCGGGCCGCGTCCGAAACTTATCAGGAAGAGTGTATAATCTTGCGGCCCGTGGTTCCATACCTGCCGAACCGACGCGTCGAAATACTGTAACCGTTGCGGTATCCAAAGCCGGATCCCTGTTTCGGCGTGTCCGCTCCAATATGAATCGCCCCGGGCATGACCCGACGTCTGATGGTCGTCAAAGCGACGAGCTATTGAATAGTTGTAATTCCCGCCGCCCCCGATATGAGGCGTCAGCGTCCAGCGCGGCATCAGACGCAACGTCATGCCAATCCCCGAATAGTAGGCGCGTTGTCCGCCATGATAATAGGCGCGTATAAGATAATCGCCAAAAACGGGCGCGTTTTTTAGCCAGGTTCCATGCCCCAAACCGAAACCGTGGACATCGTCGCCGGGTCCGGAAAAGACCGTAAATCCGGAGCCGCCTTCTTCTTCATAATCGGCCGGATCGAAACGCTGATCCATCCGTGAAAGGGGCTCGCCAAAGGCACGGCGGGCCGCTGCCGGTATTGCGGAGGAGGCGAGCATCAGCCCGATAAAAAGCCAAAGTCTTGGTTGCATGGTCTGAGACTTAGTGGGTTTGGGTGGGAAAGTCAAGCATTTCATGATGCATACTGGAATTTTGCCATAAGCATTTTTCCAAGCCGGCGTGTTCGTTTGCGACGAAGCCATAATGCATCGCCAGATAGATATTTTGTGTGTCCCTATTCTGACGGACCATTTCGCCCCTGCGGATCGATTAAGTTGATCGGCGAAGGGTATCCGAGTAAGGGTTTCGAGGAAGTGTGCGTTTAAGCGTACGGTTAAGCGTCCATAGCGTGCGAAGCCACACTTAC
>PXCX01000246.1 GCA_003565195.1 PVC group bacterium
ATCCGCAGGGGCGAAATGGTCCGTCAGAATAGGGACACACAAAACATCTATCTGGCAATGCATTATGGCTTCGCCGCAAACGAGCACGCCGGCTTGGCAAAATGCTTATGGCAAAACTTCAAAAAGAGAATTCCCAGGGCTTGACAAGGCCAGCTTGAATTGTTAGCCTTTTTCGACGTAGTTTACTAAAGCTGAATCCAAAACCAGTGCGCCGGCATAACTCAGCGGCGGCACGACGGAGAATACGAAATGGCACGTGTTTACAACTTCGGCGCCGGTCCTGGAACGCTGCCGCCGGAGGTTCTGGAAGAGGCCCGGCGTGAACTGATCGATTACCAGGGTATCGGTATGTCAATCATGGAGTGCAGCCATCGCGCCAAAGCATACCAAGCCGTCCACGACGAAGCCCTCCACAACCTACGCCAACTGCTTCAATTACCACAGGATTACGCGTTGCTGCTGCTGCCGGGCGGCGCATCGCTGCAATTCGCCATGGTTCCTCTCAATCTGGCAAGCGCGAAGGACACCGCCGATTACACCTTGACCGGTTCCTGGGCAGGCAAAGCCGCCAAGCAGGCCGCCAAAATCTGCCGGGTCCACACCGCCGCGGATACATCCGGGGAGCGACCGGCATGCATGCCCGTGCCGGAAACGATCCGAGCGTCCGATCATCCCGCGTATCTTCACCTGACCTCAAACGAAACCATCGAGGGGACCCAGTGGAAGTCCTTTCCTAAGATCGAGTTTCCCGTAGTCGCCGATATGTCCTCGGATATTTTGTCGCGTCCTCTGGACATCAGCCGTTTCGGCTTGATTTATGCCGGCGCACAAAAAAATCTTGGGCCGGCGGGTATCGCACTGGTTGCCATCCGCCGCGACCTAGCCGAACGGGCGCCCGCTTCACTGCCATCCATGTTACGCTACCGGGACCATATCGACAATAATTCCCTGTTGAATACGCCGCCGTCCTTCCCGGTCTACATGCTTATGCTCGTCACCCGCTGGATTTTGAAAACCGGATTGGAAAACATCTGGCGCCAAAACCAGGAGAAGGCCGCGCTTCTCTATCAGGAGATCGACCGCGATCGTTTTTACCAGGGAACCGCGCACCCACAATACCGTTCGGCAATGAACGTCACCTTCCGTTTGCCATCCGAAGCTCTGGAAACGCAATTCATTTCGGAAGCCGAGGAACAAGGCCTGCACGCGCTTAAGGGACACCGTTCGGTCGGCGGGATCCGGGCATCCATCTACAACGCAATGCCCCATGATGGCGTCAAGCAGCTATGCCGTTTCATGGCCGATTTCAAAAACCGGCATTCCAATGGAAACACGCCAGGATGAACGAACCGAACAAAAAAGGTGCGGGAGATACGGACAACCGTTTCTCGGCCACCATGCGGATCGAGATTTCGCCCGAGGAACTGCGGCGGGAAACAGTTAAGGACTTCGGGTCGCGGCCAAGCATCCGCAGGCGCCCAAGTAAACGGATTCGAACCGTTCCAAAAACAAAAAGCGGCAACCTTGCCGACGAACGGCACGCGGTAGTCAAGAATCCTAATATCCAGCAACTTTTTCAAAGCGTCTACGACGCGGCTATCATCACCGATCCATATGGCGATATCATCGATGCCAATAAGCGGGCGGAAGATTTTTTCAACAGTAAACGCTCGGATTTCGTTACATTAAACGTGTTGGACATCATTTCGGGCGCCGACGAATCGCTGATCAAAACCTTGCGCAAGAATCTTGAAAGCGACCGTTTTACGCTGATTGAAGCTTATTGCAAACGCTTTGACGGCTCATTATTCCCTGCCGAAATCTCAGTCAACCGCCTTCAATTTTCAGGCCATGACTACCTGTGTTTTTTCGTGCGCGACATCACGATACGACGGCAAACCGAAGAACGTGTAAGAACCGTGCACAAAGCGATTCACAATGCGGGCAACGGCATCGCCATCACGGATGTTGAAGGATTTCTGGAATACATCAACCCCGCGACGGTACGCTTATGGAAGTATCCCGGGGAAGCAGAAATGATGGAGTGCCGGATACATGATTTATGGTCGGAAGACGCGGATTTCAAGGGCATGATAACACAAGTTCAGGAAGACAAGCCATGGGTCGGCACGCTCAAGGCGCAACGATACGATGGCACGGTCATACCGCTTCAGGTATCTGCCACGGCGAATCATGATGCCGACGACCAGTTGGCCGGAATGGTTTTTTCGTTCGTTGATGTCAGGGATCGTATCCGAGCCGAGGAAATGGCGCGCGAAGCCGAGCGCCAACGGATCATGCTCGAAAGCATCGGCAGCGCCTGCCATCATCTTGGCCAACCCGCGACCGTCTTGCTGACCAGTCTCGGGATCATGCAGAAACGCGAATCAAGCATCGACGAGGAAATGCGTAAACTCCTGCGGCAGGGCATTGAATCGGCCGAAAAACTGCGTACCATTCTTCACCGCCTGAACCATATCAACGAGTATCGGACGGTTCAGTACCTCGACGATCCGACAAAAGAAGCATCTTGCAACGGCGACAGAATAGTTCAACTCTAACCCGCGTGGCCGATTTATGATGGAACGAGAGGTAATGGTACAATTCGAGGACGGGATGCGACAGCCTTGCCGCACGGCAATGAATCTGGCATTGCATGTAGGCGATTTATGTATTACCCGCCACAAAAACGCCCACGATTATGGTCGGGTTATCGCATTGCATGACCAGCCGGCCGCGGAAGACAATGAGGGCCGCGTCCCCGTAGTTATTCGGCGCGCCACCTTGCAGGACCAGGCCAAAGCGGTTGAGAACGCCGTCCACGGCAGAATGGCGGTGGATACCTGCCGCCGCCGGATCGCGGAAGTCGAAGGCGACATGCATCTGCTCCACGTACGCTACAACTTCGATCGCACTTTGCTGATCGTCTCTTTTTCCGCTGAAGAACGGATCGATTTCCGTGATTTGATCAAAGTGCTGGGCAACGATTTGGCGGTGCATATCGAAATGCGTCAGGTCGGGGTGCGCGACGCAGCCCGCCGGACCGGCGGCATGGGACCTTGCGGTCGCGTTTTATGCTGTCACCAATGGCTGCGCAAGTTCGAGGCCATTAACGTTAAAATGGCCAAAACCCAAAATGTTTCATTGAGTACATCAAGTATCAGCGGCATGTGCGGACGCCTTAAATGCTGTATGCGCTACGAGTTTGACACCTATCGCGCCCTCAGCCGGAACGTACCCGAAAACGGAGCGCTCGTGGAAACACCGGAAGGCCGCGGTGTCGTCAGCGAGCGCAACGTTATCAAGTCAACGCTAACCGTACAACTGGATGACCACCGCGTACAACGATTCGCTACCGACAGCGTACGCACACTGCGGGAGCCGCGCGGCAAACGGGGAAAACAAAACAAACATGAAAATTCTGATTCTTAACGGTCCCAATTTGAACATGCTGGGAACCCGCGAACCCGAGGTATACGGGACACGCACGCTGTCCGATATCATGACGGAACTGAAGACTCTGGCAGTCGATCAGAGCATCGAGATCGAACATTTCCAGAGCAACGAGGAAGGCGTGCTGGTCACCCGAATCCAGGAAAGCCACAGCGTGTATGACGGAATCATTTTCAACCCGGGCGCTTACACCCATACCAGCATCGCATTGCTTGACGCCTTGCGCGCATCTAAATGCCCCTGTATCGAGGTTCATCTTTCCAACATACACAACCGTGAACCCTTCCGGCGCCGCAGTTTCACAGCCCAGGCTTGTATCGGTCAGATCTGCGGTCTGGGTCCGATCGGTTACCGGCTGGCACTGACGGCCTTACGGGAGATGCACGACACGAAAGGAACCTGCCGATGAAACGCATCGTTCATTTTCTAAGTGGCTTGACCATCCTTGCGCTGAATCTTGGCACGGCTGTCTACACGATCTTGTTGACCGCGCCGGGCCGCGCGCAAACCGATTGGAAGAAATTGGTAAATGGGTTGGAAGCGCAACGCTGGCCGGTCTTTGCTGGCGCCATTTTGTTTTTCCTGTTATGGCTACTGTTTTTCTGGAGTCGCTACGCCATCCGCAGTCACCGTGAACGGTTTTTGACTTTCGACACCGAGCAAGGACCTGTCAGTATCAGCACCCTTGCCATTGCCGATTTCGTGGCGCGTCTGGCCATGGAGTTCCCATCGGTTGTACGCATCGATCCGCGCGTGATCCCGCGACACAAAATGATTGATGTCCTGCTGAATGTCCGCGTCAAATCCGGCACCCAGGTGAATGAAATGTGTCAACTATTGCAACAACGTGTCCGGCAAAGCTTGATTGACGAAATGGGGATTCCGGACGTCAACGATATCATCGTCAACATCGACGGACTGGCCGGCGAACATCGCGTGCGTTAGACCGGCGGTAAGATCATGCGACTGTCAAGGCACATCGTCGGTCTCCCCCGTGATAGCTGCCGGTACATCTTGCTTGCGCTTTTGCTGGGCTGCTGTACTGCACGCGCGGCCGATCCGCAGCCACGCCACCACCCGGCGTTGACGGCATGCCGGGAGGAATTACGAGTCCGGTTAAACGCTTTACAAAAGGGCGCACCCGCCCAACCGCCGTCGGACGATACCCTTCGGCATACGTGGGCAAAAGTGCAACTGCATCTGCGCAAGGCCCACCATATCCTCGAACATTATTACCCGGGTGCCTGGTCGGAAAACAAGGTCGCTCATGAGCTTGCCGAGGCCGAAACGACGTTAACGACCTACCGCTTACAAGAAACGCTTTTACGGATTATCAGCCAGGATTCGGCGATCGCACCAAAACCGCTGGTATCTTGGCCGACGTTCAGCAATCCGCCCGGACCTGCCGCGGGCTACCAGTTTGGATCGCCGCGGGATGTCTTCGACGAAATCCTCAGGCCGAAAACCCAAGCCGGTTTTTTCGAGGCCGCCTACTGGTGCAACCTGGATGGATCGGCCCAACCGTATATCGGTTTTATTCCGACCTGCTACGATGGTCAAAAGAATTACCCGTTGCTGGTATATTTGCACGGATACTCACCGTATCTTGACATCGTCAACTGGTCCGAATTATCGCCCGACTTATTGGATGTCGCCGAGGACCACGGTTTTCTGGTTGTCGCCCCATTCGCGCGCGGCAACACCGATTTTCAAGGGATCGGCGAAAAAGATGTCCTACGGGTCATTGATATAATGCAACAACGCTACCGGGTAGACGCGGACCGCGTCCTGCTGGTCGGCTACTCGATGGGCGGCATGGGTGCCTGGACGATTGCCGCGCATTACCCGCACCGATTCGCCGGGGCGCTGATCGTTTCCGGGCGTGCCTGCTATTATACGTGGCACGATGTATCCCGCAACGATTTGCCATACTACAAACAAGCATTTATTGACATGGAATTCGGGCTTGCGCTGCTCCCCAACTTGAAAAACACACCCATTTTGTGTTATCATGGAGACAATGATGTGTTGGTACCGGTAGCGGAAGCCCGAACCATGGCACGGGCACTGGAACCATTCAATCCGGATTTTCAATACAGGGAAATTGAGGGTGGCGAGCACTGGATGTTCGACGAGATCATGCGCAAACCTGCAACCCAACTCTGGCTGACAGCACAACGACGGCAACGGCCGGAAACATTTCGTTATCTAACCTGGCATCCCCGTTACAGCCGTGCGCATTGGTTATCGCTGACGACCAACGCGGCTGCCGGTGTGCGGCGTGAAGTCAGCGTGACACCGCAAGCCGCCCGCTGGTTGATCCGGACCGAGAATGCGGACACCGTCTGGCTGCACCCCGACCAGTTGCCGTCGTCGATCGACGTGTCGGACATCGTGACCGCTCCAGGGATAACGCTCAAAACCGCCTCCGTCAGCCGGACAACCCGGCCGGAACATCCCGGCTCGGTCTCCCCGCCGCGCGGGCCCCTCAAGGAATTTTTTCTGGCGCCTTTCATGTTTGTCCAGGCAGGCGATTCAACCGAGCCCGACGCGCTAAACCAGTTCGACCAACGTTGCCGGGAATGGGAGCAGTACGCGCAAGCGGCGCCGCGCCGGACCACGGAAGCGGAACTCGACGATCATACCCGCCGCCGTTACAACCTTTTTCTTTTTGGCGAACCGGAATCCAGTCCGATGATACGCACGATATTGGCGCAAACTCCGCTCGATATAACCCGGCGCGAATACATTGTCGGCGATACCGTTCTGCCTCGTGACGGCCGTGGATTGCTGTTGGTTTACCGTAGCCCCTGGGATCAGGACCGTTTGGTGGCCATCCAATCCGGGCATCCCTGGGGAGAACATCTATCCGTCAATCATCGTTTTGACTATTTACCGGACTACATCGTATACGATGCACAACCCGATCCCGACGGCTCCAACCGCGCTTTGATCGCCGGTTTTTTTGATCGGGACTGGCAATTGACGACCAACACGATATACATCGCTGAAACCATCGGTAAAAGCCGGAACAAAAAAGACCAGCAACCATGAACCGGGAATACGGAAAAGCGATTGGCAGGCGATCCGCGACCACGGCCATACTCCTGACGATACTGATGGGCGCCGCCGAAAGCAACGCAAGCCCTGAAAACAAATCCGAGCCGCTATCGATCACGGCAACCTCCGGCAACCTGTATTTCGGCACCGCATGGCAACCCCAAACCGGTTTACGCATACAAGCCGTCCAAACGGCGGACGATCCCGCCAATCCGGCCGTACTGGAACTGGATTTAATGGTCGGGAACCTTCAATCTCGACTGCATACACCCCATGCGGCCAAGCCGCCAACACCGCTGTCGAATATCCGCTGGCGGACAAACGCCCTGCCGGAAACTCCCAGCGCCGAGGTCGAGTGGCTACTCAAAATCCGATCTGACGATTGGTTGCTCTACTGCGACGATGCTTTGGTGGCATGGTTCCCCGCGCCGTTTGCGGCACCCATGGAAGTAACCGTGCACAGCGCCGATGACGGCAAGCCTGTTGCGCTGCAAAACGCTTTCTTCCAACGTGTTGAACCTTGGCAGTTCAGCGATGATTTCATGATTCCCGAAACCGATGATGATCTTGGAAGTCTAGGTGAGTGGACGCCGGTTTTCGGACGGTGGCATATTCATTCGGTCGCCGACCACAGCGGCGATCCAGAGCGGGGCAGACGCACGCTGGACCCCGAATTCAGCCCCAATTTCTACAGCATGAAAGGCATCGGAACCAATGCGGTCATCACGGCCGGATACGATTTTTACGATAATTACCGTTTCTCGTCGGCAGTGGAAGTGCAACCCGGCGAAATGGGTTTGGTTTTCTATTTCAGCGAGATCACTCAGGAATATTACGCTTACACCTTGACCCTGCCGGCAACCGGCGCCAATGCAGCTCAATTAACGCTCTGGCATACAAATGACGGCGACCCTGACCAGCGCAGTTTTCTGGCTGCGGCACGGATACCCGACCTGTTTCCAGAACAGTGGATTCGTATGGAAATCGAGGCCCGTAACGACCGTATCATC
>PXCX01000300.1 GCA_003565195.1 PVC group bacterium
CCAGCGACATAGTAGTCGCGCTCGTTACGCGTGCGGCGGCCCAGCCAGGTGCCCAACCCGATCATTCCAATCAGGTAACAAACAATGACCATCCAATCCAGTGCATTCATGATAGTCTCCCGTTTCTGCTGATTGGCGGTTTACGTTGTCGCTCGATAACGATACCTGTAATTCTCCTATTATCGATGTCAAAAACGCTGGGTCAAGATTTTTTTAACCGTTCACGGGTAGTGTTAAAGACAATGGTGACTAAACCCAAAATTCATTTCACGCCCAGACCTAATATTTAGTGGACTTAGCCTTTTTTGTGATTTACGGAAAGTGTTGCGCAAGGCGTTCGAAAAATGCGGCGGCAATTTTTTGGGAATTGCCCAAACTAATTTTTAGCATTGATTTTTTCGAACGGATATTGCATACTTTGCTTCTCGTCATTCTCTAGTTGCAAGAATTTTCAAGTGCGCATCAGGTATTGGGGCTATTTATATGGGCTGGTTCAGCAAAAAAAAGAAGGCATCTCCCGATCCGACAAAGAGCAAGGATGTTTTTGTTCAATGCAGCCGTTGTCATGCCCATATTTTCCTGGAAGAATGGAAAGAACAGGTCAAGGTATGCCCCCGTTGTAATTTCCATGACCGTTTATCGGCGCGGGAACGTTTGGATCTTTTAATCGATGCGGGCAGCTTTCATGAACTGGGCAAGGATATCAGGCCCGGCGATCCACTGCTTTTTGCCGATGCCCGCGGCAGTTATGCCGAGAAGGCCGAGGCTGCTCGCGCTAAAACAGGCATGAACGAAGCTGTGTTGGCAGGTCACGGTCGTCTTAACAAACTGCATACCGCGATCGCGATTATGGACTTTCGTTTTCTGGGCGGCAGTCTGGGCGGCAGTACCGGGGAAAAAATCCTGATGACCACCGAATATGCCGCCGGACACAAATTACCTTGCATCATCGTTTCGGCGTCCGGCGGCGCACGCATGCACGAAGGCATGGTTTCGTTGATGCAAATGGCGAAAACCTGTGCTGGTGTGGCCCGCTTGCGCCAACGCAATCTACCGTTGATTTCTGTCATGACCGATCCGACAACCGGCGGTGTTTCCGCCAGTTACGCCATGGTCGGCGATTTCCATCTTGCCGAGCCCGGTGCCTTGATTGGTTTCGCGGGTCGTCGCGTAATCGAGCAGACGATCAAACAGAAGTTACCGGACGACTTCCAAACGGCCGAATATTTGCAGGAACACGGTTTTATCGACTGTATAGTTCAACGTACCGAGTTGAAATCCTTGTTACATAGTCTGCTGGTTTATTGTGGATGTTCATGACATGAAAACCGCGACCGACCCCAAAAAAGCATTGACCCCGACCCAAGTGTATCCGCTTGAGGAAATAGCCATTGATGCCATCGTGGAGCGGCCGGGATCGCGCAATGCTAACGATGATTTAACGTCGCTGGAAAAGTCGATTCGTGAACATGGACTTTTGTCTCCTTTGTTGGTCAATGCAGACAACGTCCTGATTGCCGGTCACCGCCGTTTGGAAGCTTGTCGACGGTTGGGTTGGACAAAATCCCCGGTGTTTCGCGTGAATGTCGAGGCGGACAGTTTGCGGGCACTCGATATTTTGATTCAGGAGAATCTCTGTCGGCGCGACTTGAACGTCGAGGAACTGGAAACGCTGATTGGCCGCAAGAAAGATTTACTGGGGCAATTACGCCACCGCGGTTTCTGGCGCCGATTGACGCAGGTATTCCGGCGTAAACGCCGGTCGCGGAATCCCGCACCGCAACCAGACGACAACCCAACGGGTTGAACCCCGCCAAAAACGAAGTGTTTACGGAGTCATGATGTTGGATTTCGAAAAAGATTTAAGTGTGCTTGATCAAAGGATCGACGAGTTGAAGCAACTCAGCGAACAAGGCGAGGCGGATTTCAGCGCTGAGATTGAAAACCTTGCCGCCAAACAACGCCAGATTGCAAAGCGGGTTTACGCCGATTTGACGCCTTGGCAGACCGTCCAGGTTGCGCGCCATCCGCAACGACCGGTTTTGCGGGACTGGATCGGGCTGTTGTTCAGCGATTTTATCGAACTACATGGTGACCGTTGTTTCGGCGACGACGCGGCCATTATCGGCGGCTTCGCCACCTTGGAAAACCGGCGCCTAATGCTGATCGGTCATCAAAAAGGTAAAAACGTCGATGAAAACATGGAACGCAATTTCGGCATGGCACGTCCCGAAGGATACCGCAAAGCTTTGCGCCTGATGAAATTGGCGGAGAAGTTTTCGTTGCCGGTGGTTTGTTTTATCGACACCCCGGGCGCGTATCCCGGGATGGATGCCGAGGCACGGGGACAAGCGGAAGCGATTGCAAACAACATTTTGGAAATGTCGACATTAAAAACGCCGATTTTGGTTTTAGTTACCGGCGAAGGCGGCAGCGGCGGCGCCCTAGGGATCGGCGTAGGCGATACAATTTTGATGATGCAGCACGCGATTTATTCGGTCATTTCACCCGAGGGTTGCGCTTCGATTCTTTGGCGCGACGGCAATCGGGCATCCGATGCCGCGGCAGCCCTGAAATTAACCGCCGCCTCCCTTATGGAATTGAGGCTTGTCGATGAAATCGTTCCCGAGCCACCGGGAGGTGCCCATCGTAATGATGAGGCCACAGCCGCATCCATCCGTACCGTGCTGTTGGAACATTTGAAACGATTAACCCGGATTCCTGTGTCCAAGCTGATCACGCGCCGCTTTGACAAGTACGCCAAAATCGGGCAGCCGCTATAGCAAAGGCAATTATCAAGGAGCATTTCATATTATGCCCAACAAAACCAAGAAACCATCTAGCGCCGCTGGCCGGCGCAGCACCGGTGACAAACGCCGAATTCCCTTAAGGATAACCGATACCACCCTGCGCGACGCCCATCAATCGCTTTGGGCAACGCGTCTGCGGACCGAGGATATTCGCGAAATCATCGATGTCGTTGATCAGGCGGGCTATTATTCGCTGGAGGTGTGGGGTGGCGCCACCTTCGATGTATGCCTTCGCTTTCTACGCGAGAACCCGTGGGAACGGTTGCGAATCATCAAGGCCGGCGCAAAAAAGACACCGCTGCAAATGTTGTTAAGGGGTCAGAACATTCTCGGTTACCGCAATTATGCCGATGATATTCTTGAACGTTTCATTGCGCTGGCGGTACTTAACGGGATCGACATTTTTCGTGTTTTCGACGCGCTCAACGACAGCCGTAATTTGGAGCATGCCATCAAGGTCATAAAACAGCATGGCGCCCATGCGCAGGGTACGTTGTGTTACACCATCAGCCCGGTTCATACGGTCGAAACCTTCGTTCAATCGGCGCGCGAACAAGTTGCTCTGGGGATCGACTCGCTCTGCATCAAGGATATGGCGGGAATACTGTCTCCCATTTCCGCCGAGCGTCTGATCACCGCGCTTATCAAGGAAATCGACGTTCCGATCCAAGTTCATTCGCATATGACCAGCGGGATGGCCGTGGCCAGTTATGTCGAAGCCGTTCGGGCAGGTGCCGGCGCGATTGATTGCGCGATTTCGTCCATGTCGGGCACTTCGTCGCAGCCACCGGTTGAGACCATGCTGGCCATCTTTGACGAAACCGCCTACAAGGCAAGTCTGGATGTGGATGCCTTACGCCGTATTTGCAAGTATTTCACCGGTCTGGGACGCAAACGGGCCGCGGCCTATGCGCCGCCGCAGAATCCGATTGATCCGGGCATTCTGCTCCATCACATACCGGGCGGCATGATTTCGAACCTGCGTTCACAATTACAACAACAGGATGCGCTTGATCGCATCGACCAGGTATTTGAGGAATTACCCAAGGTGCGCAAGGATCTTGGCTACCCGCCGCTGGTCACGCCAACAAGCCAGATCATCGGCATCCAATCGGTCATGAACGTTCTCAGCGGCGAACGTTACGCCATGGTACCCCAGGAGGTCAAAGATTATGTCATGGGCTTGTACGGCCGGTCACCGGCACCAATCGATCCGGCTATTCGAAGCAAGATTCTTGGCAAACAAAAACCGATTGATTGCCGGCCAGCCGATCTTTTGTCGCCCATGCTACCCACCGCAACCAGGGATATCGATCCAAAATTAATTCGCAATGAGGAGGATATCCTTTCCTACTGTTTATTCCCTGAACCGGCCACCGAGTATTTCAAATGGCGCGATCTGGCGCCTAACGAACGTCCGCCGATTCCCGCGGATATGGAAGAGGCACAACATCGAAAAGCCTCTGAAATAGCGCCGGCGCCCGAACCGCAACCTTTGCTTTCGGCGGCCGATTATGAGGCACTGCAAAACTTGCTTGACCGGGTTCATAAATTGAATTTCAACGAATTCAGTATCCGTCGCAATGATTTAAGTGTACAATTACGCGGCGACGCGTCCGACATCCAATTAAGGCAGACAGACAGCGAAGATCGACCGCTGGAGACCTCGTCCTCCACGCCTCCTGCCGGCAAGCCAGATCCGGAAGGCTCAAAGGCAGCGGCGTCCGTTGACCGTCCGGCCAACGCAATTAGCGAGGCTGCGACCATCACGCAGGAACCGCCCCCGGATGCGAACGCCGCCACCATTACAGCGCCCTTAAACGGAACATTTTTCCTTTCATCCAACCCAGGACAACCGCCTTTCGTCAAGGAGGGCGATACCGTAAAAACCGGCGCTGTGGTCTGCATTGTGGAAGCCATGAAACTTTTCAATCAGATCAAGGCACCGAGCGATAGCCGGATTGTAAGCATTCTGGCAAAACACGGCGATCCGGTTAAAAAAGGGCAATCCCTGATCGTTTACGAAGAGTTGCCATGAACATTGCCATTCTGGGCTCGGGGAAAGGCAGCAACGCAGAAGCCATTTTTGCGGCCATTGCCGACGGGACCCTGCCGGCAACAAAGGTGGTGGCCCTGCTGAGCGACGTTCCCGATGCCGGAATTTTGCAACGGGGTATCCGTTATGGTGTCACGGGAACTTACATCGATGCTGGTCCTTTCCGCACCAAACTCGACGGTCCCGGCGAACAACGCTACCTTGACGCCTTGCGCGCCGCGGACGCCGATACGATCGTCCTCGCGGGCTTCATGCGAATTATCAAGGCCGGAATGTTGGCGGCGTTTCCAAACCGGATCGTCAATATCCACCCCTCCTTGTTGCCGGCCTTTCCCGGCCTCAACGCCTGGCGGCAAGCCCTCGATTACGGAGTCAGAATCACGGGATGTACCGTCCATTTGGTGGACGCGGGAACCGATACGGGACCCATTCTGGATCAAATGGCCGTCCGCGTCCATGACGACGATACCGCCGAATCGCTGCATGCCAGGATTCAAGAATGTGAACACACTATTTATCCGGCCGCCCTGCAACGGTTGGCCAGCGGCCGGCTACGTTTGACCGGACGGCGCATGATCGCCGTTGTTTAAACCTTTGTCCAAGTCAATATCGCCAGGGAGGCCGGCGCCTTTTTACGGATTTCATGTTTGGATCACGCTAACCGTTCATGAATGTTGTCATCGTCTTGCTGGTCATTTTTTTGGTCGTCGCGATGCTTCTCGCGGCCCGTCTCGCATCGGCGCGCGACCGCTTGTTGCAACGTGTCTGGAAGTTTGAGGCTTCGTGCGCCTCTGACCGGAACGCGTTCCGCGAACTGCAACAGGAAAACGAGAAACTGCGCGAAGCGGGCGCATGGTTTCAAGGCTTGTTTTCCGCCACCCGGAACATGGTCTTTGTATTCAGCGCCCAAACCGACGGTATGCCGGGACCGTTTCTTGAAATAAATCAAGCCGCCTGTACACGTTTGAGATATCGGGACGCGGAACTGCGGAAGATGACACTGGCGGACATTCAATGGATCGAGACACCCGGCATCGAATTAGGTTACAAGCCCAGCGAATTGGCCGTCTTGTCGACGGACTACATCAAGCAACGCCAAATTAATCTTGCTACGCAACCCTTGCGCGCGTTCACGCAACGTGTCCTGGACCAAGGCGAACTGACCGAGGAGATGGAATTCCGGGACCGTGACGGCAAACGGTTTCCCGTGGTTGCGCGCGCGGGTAAAAGAACATTGGGAACCACGCCGGTCATTATTTTAACCGCCGTTGAGGTAAGCGAGCGTAAAGACATCGAAAAACAATTATCCGAATGCGAGCAACGACTCAGGCATACCTTCCACACCTTGCCCACCGGGATAGCGGTCTACGACCGTGAACGCAAGCTGAAGGACGTCAATCCTGCGTGCCTGCGTATCTTCGGAGTTCCCGGCATTGAGGAATTCCGTCGCTTCAACATGTTCGACAACCCTTCGATCCCCGGGGAAATCAAGGCCGAACTCGCCGTCGGTAAGGATGTACGCTTCGAGATGCCGGTGGCCTTCGACACGGCCGCCGGGTCGGACATGATTTCTTCCCGGCGCGATCACGCGTATTTCGATGTTTCAATCTGCAAATATGATTTAGGGAAAGATGCAGCCAAGCACGGCTATTACGTGTACGTCCTGGACATGACCAAATGCCGCCGGGCCGAACGGAATCTGTCTCAACGCGAGAAGCAGCTTTTGCAGGATGAACGATTGCAAGCGCTTGGCACGGTGATCGGCGGCATGACGCATGATCTCAAGAACATTTTGACGCCGATCATCGGCTTCTCGGAGATTATCAAGCAAACGACCGGCCCATCCAGTGAAATAGGAAAGTATGCAACGCACATAGAAGAAGCCGCCGACCGGGCCAATGCACTTGTATCCGACGTTCTGGCATTCAGCCGCCGGGAATCGCCGGATGAAGTCGCCCGTGAGCCCATCCACGTGATTCCCGTCATCCATGAAGTCCTGGATCAACAGCACACGCGGCTACCGGAAAACATCCGAATCGAGAAGACCATCAAAACCAAACAAGACCTCGTGATGGCGTCGGCCGACACACTCTATCAGGTGTTGATGAATCTCTGCGACAACGCCGTGCATGCCATGCAATCGCAGGGGGGTGTCCTGGAGGTCGGCCTGCAGGATTTTCACATCAAGTACGTTCCGTGCGACAAACCGCCGGCATTGCCGCGGGGACATTACCTCCGGCTTTCGGTTCGCGATACCGGCACGGGCATCGAGCCGGAAAACCTCGAGCACATATTCGATCCCTTCTTTACCACCAAGCCCAAGGGACAAGGAACCGGCATCGGCCTGGCCATGGTTCAGAACATTATCAAACAATTACGGGGGTCTGTGAAGGTAGCATCGGAGATCGGCAAAGGAACCGTATTTCACGTTGTCCTTCCATTGCTTGAGCGTGCATGAGCCTTCGATCAGCCCTTGGCGCGCAGGAACTCAACTGCTTCGCGGATATCTTTTTCCGGGTTATCGCCGACTTCCCGTTCGATGGTGAGAAACCCTTTGTATCCGACATCCTCGAGAGCATCGAGATAGGCATCCCACGGCACGCTACCCTGCCCCAACGGCA
>PXCX01000077.1 GCA_003565195.1 PVC group bacterium
GTTTTGCCTTCCAAATTAAACATTTCCTTGAGTTTGGCTGTTGTGTCCATTTTTGCTCTCCTTAGTGTTGTCTAATTTCTCTAATCTCTTGCTCACCACACTTGCTCTTCACATTTCACCGCTCAGATACCCACACACTTGGGGTACGGGCGTAAGCCCGCCTTAAGTCTTTTCTCCCCAGCGTCCCTTGACTGCTGCGCCGGTTCTATGCGATTGGTATATGGCGTTAATGATCTCGATACAAGCGACGCCAAGATCCGCGCCGGCATAGTAGGCGGGTTCCTGATCTTTTGCGACGCAATCGACAGCATAGGCCAATTCGTCGACATAGCCGAGATTGAAAAATTCATCCACTGCCGGTTTTGTCCAGCCGGTTGTGGTGTCGGTCTTTTCAATACAATACCCATAACCGGGACGGCTGTAAACCGAAAGATTGGAACCAAATGTCAAGTCCGCCTTCAGTACGCCTTCGGCGCCATAGATCTCAATCTTGTCATCCATGCCACCGACGGTAATGTAATTGCCTTCGACCAGTGCGAATTCTCCATCGGCAAACTTCATGATGCCCAACCCGAAATCCTCGCCGCCGTTATCCTTATGGACAAAATTGTCTTGTTTGCCATCGTTGCATTTGCCGATGACTTCCACGACCGGATTGGAGCCCTCACGCCCCAGAGCGTGCAGCGCCCATCCCACCGGATGTATTCCCAGATGGATCAGGCTCCCGCCGCCGCAGGTGTCTTTGGCCTTGGCGAACGGGCTATGGGTTCCGTTATGGCATTCCTTGGCCTTGATGTACAAGGGGCGCCCAATGCCGCCTTCAGCCACTATTTCCAGGGCTCGCCGCAGTGAAGGCGAGAAACACCAGTCTTCGCCATAAAAAAGTTTTATCCCTTTTTTACGGCATACATCGCGCATCTCGCGGGCATGTTCCACGGTGGTGGCCAACGGTTTTTCGCAAAGCACATGGCAACCCGCTTCGGCGGCCGCCAAAGTGACCTCATAATGCAGGAAATTGGGTACACAGACCGATACCAGGTCGATTTTTTGCTGCTTCAACATTTCGCGATAATCGCTATAGGTATTCGCAATATTCCATTTGGCGGCAAAAGGTTCAAGGTTGTCGATCGCGGCCACCGCAACCAGTTCGGCACGCGGATGGCGGCGATAACTGTCGGCATGGAAATCGGCGGCGAACTTTGAACCCACGATACCTATACGTACATTGTCTTCTTTCATTAATATCACCCGTTCCTGTTCAATAAGATCATTTCGAAAAATCAAATCGGGGTGTCCGATACCTGAACCATTTCCAGGGTTTTGTTCGGACATCGCTGCAGGCACATGCCGCAGGCAACACATTTGTCTTTATCGAGTGCCAGTTGGCCGTTGTCGTTGACGCGGTAGGCGAACATCTTGCAGAGTTGGTGACAGATTTCGCAGCCGGCGCCGCATCCGCAGGCCATGCAGCGCGAGGCTTCGCGGACGGCTTCCGCAGTTGTCAAAACCGGCTGAAATTCCGCGAAATCCGCAACCCGTTCTTCCGCCGGCCGGATGGCCGGTTCCGGACGCCAGGCACGTGGTTCGGCGCCATGCCGCAACAGGGCGGCTTCCTTGTCAGATTCCATGGTTTCCGGATCGGCCTTCAAAAATGCCTCTTCGCCGGCTAGCCGGGTGTCGATAGCAATCGCCGCCCTTTTCCCCATCGCAATCGCGCCGATCACGTTTTGCGGACCGAGTACGCAATCGCCGCCCGCGAATATGCCGTCGGCAGGGGTAGCGCCGGTATTCGGGTCGGCCTGGATGACACCATCGTTTTCCGGAATATCCGGATCAACGCCCGCGGTACGCTGACCGATGGCGAAAATAACGGAATCGACACCCAGCTTGAATGGGGTGTCCGGGACTTCAACCGGCCGCTTGCGGCCCGAGACATCCTGGCGTTGTTGCAGCACGTAATGGGTCATGCGCAACCCGGTCAGACGACCTGTGTCATCCCTCTCAACGGATGTCGGAGCCACCAGATACATCACCCGCACGCCTTCCTCTTCGGCTTCGGTGATTTCCTCGTCACAGGCCGGCATCTCATCACGGGTACGCCGGTAGACGATCGTGACTTCGCTGGCACCCAACCGCCGGGCGGTGCGCGCGGCATCGACCGCGGTAAATCCGCCGCCGATGACGGCAACCCGTTTGCCCGGCGTCGGCGCTTGTTCCTCGCGGACTAGCCGCAGGAAATCGATGGCCGACCAGACACCGTCTCCCGCAACGCCGGGTAAATCCGGCACAACCCCTTGCTGCGCACCTAAAGCCAGGAACACCGATTTGTAACCGTCGCGTTTCAAGTCAGCCACCGAAAAGTCGCGACCGAGCCGGCGGCCGTATTGGAAGGTCACACCCAATCCCTGCAAGGTTGCGATTTCCGTGTCGATATCGTCGCCCGCCAGCCGGAAAGCAGGTATCCCGTAGCGCAACATGCCGCCCGCCTTGCTTTCGGCTTCGAATACGCTGACCGCATAACCGGCCCGTGCCAAATCATACGCGGCCGCCAGACCGGCCGGCCCGGCGCCTACCACGGCGACCGGAAGGCGACGGGACGGCCCGCGCCGGTTGAGGATATCCGGTTGCCATCCTTCGCGGGCAGCCATCTCGAGGACAAACCGTTTGATCGCCCGAATCATGATCGGTTGATCTTTTAATCCGCGCGTACATTGTTCTTCGCAGGGATGATCGCAGACCTTGCCGCAAATGGATTGCAACGGGGATCGAGACATAATCAATTGATAAGCTTCCTCGAACCGTTGCTCCGCGACCCGCCGCACATAACCTTGTGCCGGCACGGAATTCGGGCAGGCCGCAATACAAGGCGCCACCGGCCGGATTTGCTTGAAGCGAGCATAGCCCTCATAAATCGTTAAATCCGGCGCCGACCGGATGGCCGGCACCAAAATATCGCGGACATCCCGCAACGATGTGTGGCCTTTGGATTGTAGATACTTGCGCACACTCTCGATGAATTCCGGCATGAAACCGAAACCGTGTATAATCGTCGCGGCACAGATGCCGATTAAATCGGCGCCACACATCGCCATTTCAACGGCATCCTGCCAGGTGGTGACACCACCGGCGCCGGTGATGATGCGGTCCGGCCCGACTTTTCGTCGCATTTCATAAACATCGCGTAACGCCAGAGGTTTAATCCAGCCGCCGCTCAAACAGGCCATGCCGACTTCTTTTTGCAGGGAATACGTCGAACGCGCCGGATCATCGAGGTTGATCGAAGGTATACCAAGACGGTTGGCCGTGCCGCCGACGGCATCGGCGCCGGCATCGAATGCACTGGCCGCGATATCGGCAATCCGCCCGCCTTCGGGTGTCAATTTCAAAAACAGCGGAATCCTGATGGCCCGACGTACCGCGGCAACGACTTCTTCGGCGACCGCCTGGTTGCTGCCCATGCTGGCGCCGGTCTTGGGACCGCCGGTGTCCCGACCCGATAATTCCACGTTGAACGACATGTTCGGGCAGCACATGTTCAACTCGATAATATCAACACCGGCCGCTTCGCACTGTTTTGCCATGTTAACCCAACCGTCCGGCCCTTCTTCACCGGCATAGGTGATGTTGGCGAAAAGCACCAATTCCGGTACCCTCCGTTTGGCGGTCTCGATGAGTTTAAGCAACTCATTCAGTAAAAGCCGTTTCTCGGCCGTAAACGTAAGTAAATTCCGATCGGGATCGTAACCGTAACGTGGTACCCGGTTGATATATGGAAGTGGATGCACGGTCAGTTTCAGGCTCGCCGCACCCCATCCGGTATCGCGGATTCGTTCCAATTGTTCCACGGTCATAGTGGTAGGGCCGGAAGCAACATAGAAAGGATTACGGAATCTAATCCCGCAAACCGTGACCGGTAAATCTGCGTCGAAAACTTTGTGCATGGTGTTACGCTCCGTCATTGAATACAGCCCATCATGATGCCAGAAATAACGAAAAGTGTCAAATTCGGGTGGTCGCGTTAATACAAAAAACTTTACAATCTTGTTGGAGATGTGATACTGTTAATCGATGATTTCAGTCGATTTTCATGCACACACTTTCTTCAGTGGATGCGGTATTCATTCGCATATCGAAATGCTCAATCGAGCCCGTGAACTGGGTATGTCGGGACTGGCCTTGACCGATCACGGCCGCGAATGCGGTGGCCGTATCCCCTCAACGTATTTCCATCGGTTAACCGATCCCGTGCCCGGTATCCGTATGCTTAACGGAATTGAAGCGAATCTGCGGGGATTGGAAGGCGAAATTGATGTGCCGCCAGTTGCGTTGCCGTATCTTGACCTGGTTTTACTGGGAATACACGGTAATACACCGTCCGGCCTTGGTGGCGCCGTGTATACCGCGGCCCTCGTTTCCGCCCTTGAAAAAAATCCATGTGTTGATATGCTGACGCATTTATATCCATCCGACTACGATGTCGATCTAGCACAGGTAGTTCGGGCAGCGAAAAAGCAAGGCGTTGTTGTTGAGCTGAATAATTCCAAAATGTTGCTGAGCAAGGCGGATCCGCGCGCCGTACGCGAGCTGGTACAGATATGCAAGGCCGAAGGGTGTCGCATGGCGATCGGTAGCGATGCGCATGCCTTGAACGAAGTGGGCCTCGATGAACATGCCCGTGCGGTTCTGCAAAAGGAAACGTTTCCAGAAAACCTTTTAGGCAATCATACTGCGGAACAGGCCTATGCCTTTATTGAGGAACGCCGCCGTAATAAACGGATCGACGCTTAAAAAGGAGTGTTGCTTGTGAATATAAAACCCTGTGCCCCGTATCAAGGCGATGTGGTGCGCCGCGCAACCATTCATATGCCCGATGGTCTGTCGGTTTTCAAAACTTATTTCGTCAGTATTACCGGTCGCGCGGAGCCAGCCCTTTACGAATGGGGTGCTGGCGGCATGACCGTGGAAAACGTCGAATCCATGCTGCGAAACAGCGGGATCGAAGGTGTGGGATTCGTAACGGCTTTCCCGCACATTACCAAGGTGTTTCGATTTGCGCCTACTGTTGAAACGGTGTTGCATGTACGCGCGTTTCATACGCCCGGACTGCAAACGATGGGGTTGGATCGTGATGACGGATTTACCGAGTTTGCCTGTCTGGGCGAGGCTCTGATCGCGGCCGACGAATACAGGTTCTGGGCACAAAGCGTTGATGTTTCCGCGTATATCAAACAGTGGAGCGAATGGCAATGCGGCGGTATCCGGAATCCCGCGAAACTTGGCGAGTATTGGAATGACATTGCTCCACGGTTATGATTCTGGCACACTCGTTTTTTGCCCGTTCCGCCCCGAAGGTGGCCCGAGATTTGCTCGGCAAGATGCTGACACGACGCCTGCCGGACGGTACACGCATCGCAGCGCCGATTACCGAGACCGAAGCCTATGACGGATTTGATGACCGCGCCTCGCATGCGCATCGCGCGAAAACCACGCGTAACGCGGTGATGTTCGGTCCGCCGGGATACACCTATCTGTACCTCTGTTACGGGATCCATTGGATGCTGAATGTGACTACCCGGGAGGAGGGATATCCGGCCGCCGTACTGGTGCGGGCAACTGCGGTGGTCAGTGGGCCGGGCCGGTTGACGCGGTACTTTATGTTGACCGGCGAGCAGAATGCATTGCCGTTGCGTCCCGCGTCCGGAATTTGGATCGAGCCGAAGTCAAAAGATCCGGTACGCCCCGGATCCGTGCGCGCGACGCCGCGTGTTGGCGTTGATTATGCCGGTCCGGAATGGCGTGCCAAACCTTGGCGGTTTGTCTGGACGCCCGATGCTTGACCGGGTAAAGTTATAATTTAACGGAGTACTACTTATTAATCCTGGATATTCCAGTCAAGACCTTGCAGCGTCGCAGGACCAAGCTGCCGTTGCAACGAAACGGCGTGTGGGTCGCTTTGGGGAACGCTGGTGGCGTTGGTGCTTGAGCGCCGCCATGATCGTGGCGGGTATCGGGTGGGTATTATATGCGCCCTACGATCCGGAGACCGTATGGCGCGCTATTCCTGCCGATGCCGTTTTTTTTAGTCGGCATCTCCAGGCGGCCGGGCGATTCCCGGATCTGTCGCGGAATCCGTTGATGATGACGTTACTACGTTCGGCCGGGATTTCACCTTCGGCGTTGTATGCCTTAAACGATAATCCTGAGACGGAAGCCAGAATACGGGAACTGTTCGGCCGCGATGTGGTGATCGCCTACATTCCTGATCTGGGCGGCAGCAATGAACCGGCTTGGGTGTTTGCTTCCTGGATCGGTAACCGCGCGCAACGTTTGCGCTGGACACTTTCAATCCGGGGAATTAGCGGGGTCCATGCGGTCGAATTGCCCGGTCACGAAACATTTTGGCGGCTGGATAACGATCCGGTTGAAACCGGTAAACATTTATCGCTGGCCTTGGTGGACGGTTATCTGCTGGGTTGTATCTCAGCCTTTTCCACGGGAGTAAAAATTCCGATGGCCACCTGGAATCGAGAAAGGAACTACCCGTCATTGCAAACTGTTGGTTGGCGGGAAGACGCCCAAGCGTCGGTGGATTCCGGAACGCCGGACTGGGCTGCATTCAAGCGCCACCACCGCGACCGGCCGGCCGAAACGCCGCTTGCCATGCTGGTTGCCTTGCAACAGCTTAACGCATCTTATGCTCAGGGTCGGCTAATAGCGAATGTCGCGCTGCCGCTGACCTCGGCGGATGACGTACCGTCGAGATCGGTGTCTGGCGGGCTGCGCGATATACTTGGTGAGTCACCGGTACTGTTTAGCTTCGTTTCACCGGCGGTGTTAGCCTTTTTTATGGATCAACCCTATGCACCCGGATGGGCGCGGACCTTGGCCGCGGGTTTGGTTTCACTCGCGGAGGATGCCTCGACGGAGACAGTCGCCAGCGATACGGTTGATCAACCTTTTTTCGTCAGTGTTTTGGATCGGCGTTATGCGGGATCGCTGAATCCCGGCAATGACCATGCGTGGGCCGCAGCCGGAGGGGTGAAGGTGCCGGCGATTGTGGCCGGTATTCATGCGGGGAACCCGGAACGTGCCGATACCGTGTTGATGGATATCCTCGACGAGTTGAACCGGGAATATCGTTTGGGATTGATTCCGCGCCGTGATCCCATGGAAACCGTCACCGTCATCGAAGACAGTCGTTCGGGCGCGTCATGGTATCAACGCTTGAGTTTGCAAGAGCGGGTAGGGGTGGTCTATCATCAAGGTTGGCTGCTGTTTGCCGGACAAGCCATGGTGCTGGAACGATTATTGGAGTCAGCAAGTCGCGGCGACGAACTACAGCCCGCCTATGCTTGGATGCCGCCGGCGGAAGCAGACACCGCGCCGGCATATTGCTGGACGGATTTAACGGCTTTTGCACCGTTGGCGACCGAGGCCCTGTCGGCCTTGTCGCTGATGTTTTGGATCCGTGACCCGCAACACACGCA
>PXCX01000316.1 GCA_003565195.1 PVC group bacterium
ACATGCGTCTGTCTAAGTTGTTGCGGCCCAAAGCGTTCAGTGTTCAGGTGTTCAGCGTTCAGGAAATCCGGCCTGAACACTGAACTCTGAACCCCTGAACACTTTCAGCCAAGCTGGCTAGCTTTAAGAGTTCGATTCAGGAAAGCTCTATTTCGCGATCGTTTTCGCTGGAAGCGTAAACCGCGTCGATGGTTTTCATGACGGTCACGCCTTGCTCCGCCGTCGCAGCAGGGGGATCCCCGTCGCGGCAGGCGGCAAGGAACTTGCGTGCCTGGGTGTGAAACGGGTTGCCGAGGTCGGCGTACTTGGGAGTGATATCGGCGGGGCGCTCGTCATGTTCGGTCCAAAGCGTTAGCGGTCCTTTGTCGAAAATGCGGGCGCCGGCTTTGTCACCCAGAAATTCGATGAAGGATTCCTCCTCGGTGTTGGCGGCCCAGGCGATTTCAAAACTCATCGTAGCCTCGCTGCCAAAACGAATCAAACCCGTCGAGTAATCTTCAACATCGAAAACGCCGTCGAATTTTGGCGGACCGGCCCACATTCCGGTGTAACGGTAGGAACGCATGTCGCGCCCGAATTTGGCATAGGTTTTAGCGCTGACACGGGTCGGATTCCATAAGCCGCTGACATACATGGCGGCATCGAAATGGTGGACACCCAGATCGATCATGGGGCCGCCGCCGGATTCGGCGCGGGTCGTGAACCAGCCGCCCAAGCCGGGAATGCCCCGCCGCCGGATCAACACGGCGCGCATGTGATATATCCCGCCGAATAAACCGCGTTCAACCATATCGCGGACGAGCTGCGCTTCGGTAGTCTGGCGCCGTACCATGCCGACTTGCACCAATTTGCCGTGTTTTTCGCCGGTTTGCTTGATTTCGGCAGCTTCCGCGGCGTTCATGGCCATCGGTTTTTCCAGCAGAATATGTTTGCCGTTTTCCAGCGCGGCCAGCGCTACCTCGCGGTGCAGCGCGTTGCCGACGCAAATACTCACTGCGTCGACATCGCTTTTGATTAGTTCGCGGTAATCTGTGAAGCGCGCGGCAACACCAAGACGTTCGCCGTGTTCCTGAAGCCGGTCCGGCAGCGTGTCGCACAGGGCACCGATTTCTATATCTTCAACATTACTGTAGGCATCCGCATGCACTTTGCCGATTGCGCCCAATCCAATAATCCCGACTTTCAAGACTTTCGACATGTCGACTCTCCTTTTGTGGGTGGCATGATGCTAACCGTGCCGGATACGCGTCGTGCGCACACCGATCATTCCTGTTTTTGAGTGCCGCTACGCCTTGCCGGCGCGCGCGCAAAAGTCGTTATCATGGCAAAAATGTGCGCGATTGCAATAAAAATCGGTAACCGCCGGAAAAAGGGGACTTGACGGCGGACCAACAGAACTTTATAAATTAACCCTGTTGTGCAGATTTGCCGTTGACCGTCGTCGGCGGTACGGGTGAACCCCCAATGGGTGGTATTAGGTTATGCTTGTTAATGTAAATGGTCAATTGGTGCCGGAGAACGAAGCTAAAATCTCGGTTTTCGATCATGGCTTGCTCTATGGCGATGGCGTATTTGAAGGAATCCGCACGTATAACGGGCGCGTATTCATGCTCGACGAGCATATTGCGCGATTATACCGGTCGGCGCATGCGATTGCGCTTGAAATCACCATGCCGCCGGAAAAGCTGGCGCAGGCGGTGATTGACACCTGTGCCGCGAACGATACCCGTAACGGATATGTACGCCTGGTGGTGACCCGTGGGGTGGGAACCCTGGGTTTGAATCCCTACCTCTGCCGCGAACCGCAAATCATTGTGATTGCTGCCGATATACAATTGTATCCGAAAGCTTTATATGAGAAGGGAATGGCCGTGATTACCGCCGGAACGGTCCGTAACCATACCGAAGCCGTGAATCCCTGTATCAAGAGCTTGAATTATCTGAACAATATCCTGGCCAAGATCGAAGCCGTTAACGCTGACGTGATGGAAGCGGTCATGCTTAATCCGCAGGGTTTCGTTGCGGAAGCTACTGGCGACAATATTTTCGTGGTCCGCGGCAACGAACTGCTGACGCCTCCCGCATGGGCGGGAACCCTGGAAGGGATTACCCGCGAGGTTGTGATGCGGTTGGCGGCGGAAAAGCACGGTATGAGCGTGCGCGAAACCATGCTTACCCGTTATGATCTGTATACCGCCGATGAACTCTTTCTGACAGGTACGGCCGCCGAAGTTATCGGCGTAACGGTGATTGATAAACGTTGTATCGGCAACGGTTGCCCGGGACCCTGGACCTTGCGGCTGGCGGAATCCTTCCATACTTTGGCGGCGGAAACCGGGACACCCATAAAAAGCTGAGGAGATCTCAGGTGTTGTGCGAATTATGCGATGACAATGAAGCGGCGGTCCATCTGACGCAAGTGGTTGAAGGCGACGTCAAGAAACTGAATTTGTGTCACCAGTGTGCCGCCCAAAGCGGTTTTAATATCGATAGCGCCCTTTCCCTGACCGATGTACTGTTCGGTATGGGGGCGCCGGAGGCAACCGACGCCGGTACTCCGGAAAAAACATGTCGTTCATGTCATATGCGACGCGCCGATTTTCGCAAAACCTCCCGGCTGGGATGCCCGGCTTGTTACGAAACCTTTGCCGAGGAACTCAATCCGTTACTGACCGGCATGCATCACGGTCCCTCGCATACCGGCAAAATATCTCAAGGCGCTGCGCAGGCGCTGGCGGATTCGCAATCGGTGGCGGAATTGCAAAAACAACTTGAAGATGCGGTCCGCAACGAACATTATGAGGAAGCCGCCCGGTTACGTGACGTGATCCGGAAAGTGCGGGGAGCGTCCAAATCTGCCCGGCACAGCGCCAATACGGGAGGCGGGCGTTGAAGATCGACGACTTGATCCGCCGTCCCAGTGCCTGGCTGGCGGCGTCAAACGGAACGGAAACAGAAATTGTCATCAGCAGCCGCATCCGGGTGGCTCGGAATGTACGCGATGCCGCCTTTCCCGGATGGGCCGGTGACGACGAGACAATACGTTTGTTCCGGCGTCTGCGGGATGCGCTCGGCACGGTATCAAAACTGCGTGATGGGGTGTTTTGGGATATTTCCGCCCTGGAAGATCTGGACCGTCACCTGCTGCGTGAGCGTCACTTGATCAGCTCGGAATTGGCGATAAAAAAGAGCGGCAGCGGCGTGGCGGTATCATCGGATGAAACCGTCGCCGTGATGGTTAACGAAGAAGACCATCTACGCTTGCAAATCATGCGGCCCGGACTCGACTTGTTGGCGATGTGGAAGGTGGCGGACCGGCTCGATTCTGAAATTGAAGCTCTGATCCCTTTTGCGTTCAGTCCCCGCCTGGGTTTTTTGACGGCCTGTCCGACCAATGTGGGAACCGGATTACGGGCCAGCGTGATGCTGCACTTGCCGGCGTTGCGGTTGCTGAACGAGATGGAACCCGTGAGCAAGGGTTTGGACAAGATCGGGTTGGCGGTTCGCGGTTTGTTCGGCGAAGGGACCGAGGCATCCGGTAATATGTTCCAGATATCCAATCAATCGACGCTGGGCGAATCCGAAAAAGCGATTATCCAGCGGCTCTTGCAGGTGGTTGCCGAATTGATCGAGCACGAACAGAACGCGCGCCATCGGTTGATGGAGGGAGCGGCTGACCGTTTGCGTGATCATATCGGTCGTGCGCTCGGGGTATTGAATTATGCCCATCTTTTGCCGTCGGCCGAAGCGTTGGATTCTCTGTCCGGGTTGAGGCTGGGCGCGGAAACGGGCTTGCTGCGCGGGGTGGAATCGGCCATGGTCAACGACGTCGTGATGATGACACAGCCGGCCCATTTGCAGAAGCTAAGCGCCAAATTACTGGATGCTGTCGAACGCGACCGCTACCGCGCGCGCTTGATACGCCAAAAACTCGGGGTGGTCAGCATGGTTTAAGACCAGGGCGGACTTGACTTTGGTCGTTTGCTGCGGTATAATTTCCCTGTCAACTTTTGGTGCTGGGCAACGATAGTCTGGCGTACGGACGTCGATCTGACACCCCGGGAAGACATGAGATCGTGTGAGACGGTCTCCTTAAAATTAGCAAGGTAATCAATATCATGAATGGTTTCAGCAATTATACGCCTCGCGCACAACAGGTTATTCAATTGGCCCGCAAAGAGGCCGATCGTTTCAATCATACTTACATTGGTACGGAACATGTGCTTCTGGGTTTGGCGGGCTTAGGCGAGGGCGTGGCCGTCAGTGTACTTGACAATTTGGGTGTTTCGCTCGAGGGATTACGGATTGAAGTCGAAAAACTGGTCGGGGTAGGGCCCGAGACCAAGACGGCCGGCAATGTTCCGTTTACCCCGCGAGCGCGTAAAGCCCTGCAATTGGCAGCGATGGAAGCCGCCTCGATGAATCACGGGTATATTGGGACTGAACATTTACTGTTGGGTTTGATTCGCGAGGGTGAAGGGGTCGCCGCCCAGGCGTTGCGCAACATGGATGCCGATCTGGATAGCGTCAGGCAACATGTTCTCAAGGAATTGGGTGCGGAGTTTGAGGAAATGCCGGAGGATGCGACCGAGCCCGGAACTGCGGCGGCGGCCAAGGGGCGCGCCAAAAGCAAGACACCGGCGCTGAATGCGTTCGGGCGTGATTTGACGGATATCGCCCGCAAAGGCGGTTTGGATCCGGTGGTCGGTCGCAGTGAGGAAATCGAGCGATTGATCCGGATTTTGTGCCGGCGCACCAAAAACAATCCTGTTTTACTGGGCGAAGCCGGCGTTGGCAAGACCGCCGTGGTCGAAGGATTGGCCCAGTGTATTGTGGACGGCAATGTGCCCGAACCGTTGCGCGATCGCAAAGTCATTACCCTGGATCTTGCCCTGATGATTGCCGGAACCAAATATCGCGGACAGTTCGAGGAACGCATCAAAGCGGTCATTGATGAAATCCGACGAGCCGGAAACATTATCCTGTTCATCGATGAACTGCATACGATTGTCGGCGCCGGCGGGGCGGAAGGCGCCATGGACACATCCAATATCATCAAACCCGCGCTTTCACGCGGTGAACTGCAGTGTGTTGGAGCCACGACACTCGAGGAATATCGTAAATACATTGAAAAAGACTCCGCCCTCGAGCGCCGGTTCCAGACCGTTCAGGTGAATGAACCCTCGGTCGAAGAAACCATTGATATTCTCAGGGGCATCCGCCATAAATATGAGGATCATCATAACGTCCGGATTAAGGATGAAGCCTTGGTTTTGGCCGCGCGCCTCAGTGACCGCTATATTACCGGACGTTACCTGCCCGACAAGGCGATTGACTCAATTGACGAGGCGGGCGCCGGCGCCCGCATTCGTGCCACGACGCGGTCGCCCGATCTGCGTAAACGTGAACAACGGATTGAGCGGATACGTCACAAAAAGGAACTGGCGATCAAAGACCAGAATTTCGAGGAAGCGGCCAAACTACGCGATCGCGAACGTCGCGACCGTGATGCCATGGAAAAAGCCGTGACGAGCTGGCGCGAGTCGGCTCGCAAGAAAGTCGTCACGGTGACCGCCGAGGATGTGACGCTGGTTATCTCCCGCTTGACCGGTGTGCCCATCACGAAGGTCGGGGATGAGGAACTCAAGCGGTTACTGGATATGGATCGTGAACTCGACACGCGCGTGATCGGACAGACGGAGGTCGTGGCCACCCTGGCGCGCGCGTTGCGCCGCTCGCGGGCCGATCTCAAGGATCCGCGCCGCCCGATCGGTTCCTTCGTTTTCCTTGGACCGACCGGGGTTGGCAAGACTCTCTTGGCGCGTGAGTTGGCCGAGTTTATGTTCAACGATCCGGATGCGCTGATTCAGGTTGATATGTCGGAATATATGGACAAATATACGGTTTCCCGTTTGATCGGGTCGCCACCCGGTTACGTCGGGTATGACGATGGCGGACAATTGACCGAAAAGGTGCGTCGTCGACCCTATTCAGTGGTGTTGTTTGACGAGGCCGAGAAGGCGCATCCGGATGTCATGAATATTTTGTTGCAGATTCTGGAGGACGGTAAACTGACCGACAGTGTGGGACGCCGCATTGATTTCCGTAATACGATCATTATTCTGACCTCGAATCTGGGCGCCGATATCGGGCGGAATGCGGCCAGCTTGGGATTCAAGCCGCCCGGCGATAATACCGAGACGGAGTATCATGCGTTGCAACAACGCATGATTGAAGAAGCCAAAAAGGTTTTCAAACCTGAACTGCTGAACCGGATTGACGAAACGTTGGTATTCCGGCAGTTGACCCGTGAGGATGTTTCCCGCATTCTTGATCTCGAGCTGGACAAAGTGCGTGAACGTCTCAAGAGTCGTGGCTTGAAATTGCGGTTGGGGTCCAGCGCCCGCGAATTGTTGATTGATCAAGGGTTCGATCATCAATACGGAGCTCGTCCGATGCGGCGTACCGTTGAACGATACATCGAAGATCCTTTGTCCGAGGAAATCCTGCGCGGTTCGTTTGCTGCCGCAACCCATGTCGAAGCGGTGCGCAGTGGCGAGAAGCTCCGGTTCCGTCAAGTCAGAAAAAAGGCGGCTGAAGGCGTTTCCGCGGAGGGGACGGCCTGAGAGGCGTGTTCGGATGTTTGACTCCCTGAGTGCATCGTTACAGAAAGCTTTCCGCAATCTGCGCGGCCGCGGTCGGTTATCGGAATCCAATATCCGTGACGCCATGCGTGACGTACGGATGGCGTTGCTCGAGGCCGATGTCAATTACCGGGTTGCCAAGGATTTTATTTCCCGGGTCACCGAGCGCTGTCTTGGGAAGGAAGTGCTCGACTCGGTTAGTCCGGGACAGATGGTTGTCAAGCAAGTTCACGATGAAATGGTCGACTTGCTTGGAGGCCAAATACGCGAGATCGATTTGGCGGATGAACCGGCGTCGGTGGTTTTGCTTGGATTGCATGGGTCCGGCAAGACGACAACCGCAGCCAAACTGGCTGCATTCTGGAAGAAACAAGGTTGTCCCGTGATGCTGGTTGCCGCCGATATCCGGCGGCCTGCCGCGGTCGATCAGTTGCGGATCCTGGCGGACCAGATCAAGGTACCCATGATTGCACCGCAAGGCGCTGAAACCGTTCCAGCGATTGGCAAACGCGCCTTGGCTCAGGCGCGTCGCGAAGGATGTCATCCGCTGGTGTTCGATACCGGCGGTCGTTTTCAGGTCGATGCGGATTTACTGGAGGAATTACGCGAGTTAAGCGCGGTCGTTGAACCCAGGGAACGAATTCTGGTTGTTGACGCTGCAATTGGTCAGGAATCTGTGAGTGTGGCCGAATCGTTTCATCGGCTGCTGGGCTTGACCGGCTTGATTCTGA
>PXCX01000044.1 GCA_003565195.1 PVC group bacterium
CGGATGGCCGCGTGGACCGATTTGCATGAACGCGGTCGCAACCGCGGCAAGCCGGAACTGAAACACGCACCGGCGCCGCATTTACAGGAGTCATACATGCATTTTGTGGTTTGTATTAAACAGGTTCCGGAAACGGGTGATGTTAAAATCGATCCTGAAACCAACACCTTGATCCGGGAAGGGGTTGCTGCGGTGATCAATCCTTTCGACATGTACGCGATTGAGGAAGGTCTGCGATTGAAGGACCGTTTGGGCGGCAAAGTAACGGTTTTAAGCATGGGACCGCCCCAGGCGGAAAACGCGTTGCGGGAAGCCATTGCCATGGGGGCCGACGCGGCGATTCTTCTGTGCGATCGTGCGTTTGCCGGCAGCGACACGTGGGCAACCAGCTATACGCTGGCGATGGCGCTACGCAAGATCGACGACTACGATATGATTCTTTGCGGCAAACAGGCCGCGGACGGTGATACGGCGCAAGTCGGCCCGGGTATCGCCGCACACCTGGATATGCCGCAGATCACCTATGTGCGTAAAATCGACGAAGTGGACGAAACCCATATCGTCGCGGAACGGTTAATGGAAACCGGCAGCGAAACGGTAAAAGCCCCTCTGCCCTGTCTTTTGACGGTTGTCAAGGAACTGAACGAACCGCGACTACCGTCGTTGCGAGGAAAGCTGGCATCCAAAAAGGCGGAAATAATCAACTGGACCGCCGCCGACCTCGGGTGCGATTTAGAGCGAACCGGCCTGGACGGATCGCCGACAAAAGTTGTCAGAATTTTCACACCCCCGCCGCGCGGTGGAGGCGAGATCATCAGCGGCGAACCGCACGAAGTCGTCGCAAGCCTTGCGGGAAAATTGCGCGATACGGTGCTGGCATCGCAAAACTGAACTGAGGTATATTAACTATGCGTGAAGAACCCATTCGAATCCTGTCCGAGCCCTGCGTAAAATGCGGGCTCTGCGTAAAGAAATGTCCCTACAATGCCATCGCCATGGAACGCGGCAAGCTTCCGGAAATCGACTTGGAGACATGCACCCTATGCGGTGCTTGTGTTCAGGCGTGTCCCGTCGATGCCATTAAAATCCGCGAAAAGCAAGTCGATACGGTCGATGACGCGACGCGCGATGTTTGGGTTTTCGTCGAGCAACATGACGGCAATATCCAGTCGATCACGTATGAACTGCTGGGCGAAGGGCGTAAGCTGGCCGATACCCTGCAATCGCGTTTATGCGCCGTACTGCTGGGCAACGGTCTTGACGAACAATGCTATAACTTATACCAGCGCGGAGCAGACTTGGTTTACCGGGTGGACCGGCCGGAACTTGCCTGGTTCCAAGACGAAGTCTACGGCGCCGTTCTGGTGGATTTAGTCAAGCGGCATCGGCCCAACATATTTTTGTGCGGCGCCACCAACCAGGGACGGAGCGTATTCTCGCGTGTCGCGGTCGCCGTACACGGCGGTTTGACGGCGGACTGTACGGGTCTGGCGATCGAAGAGGAAACCGGTCTGTTGCAGCAAACCCGGCCGGCATTCGGCGGCAACATTATGGCAACCATCGTAACACCCAATTCGCGTCCGCAAATGGCGACGGTACGTCATAAAGTGTTCAAGGAAGCCGAGCGCGACCCCAACCGCACGGGCAGGGAAATGGTTGAAACCGTGTCTGCCGAACTGCTTAAGAGCCGTGCGCAACGCGTTCGATTCACGTTGGAAGAAGAGAGCACCGTGAATATTGCCGAAGCCAACATCATTGTTTCCGGGGGACGCGGGATAAAGGATCCTGAAAACTTCACGATGCTGCGCGATCTGGCTGAAATCCTGGGGGGCGGCGTCGGTGCTTCACGCGCGGCCGTGGATTCCAATTGGATACCCTACTCGCATCAGGTTGGCCAGACAGGTAAAACGGTATGTCCGAAAATTTACATCGCCTGCGGCATCAGCGGCCAGATACAACATCTGGCGGGAATGTCAGCTTCCGACATCATCGTCGCCATCAACAAAGACCCCGAAGCGCCTATTTTCAAGTATGCAACCTACGGTATTGTTGGCGACTTGTTTCAGATCGTTCCCTTGCTAACCGCGGAGTTTAAGAAATTACTAACCAAATGATCGGTTGCAATGCCCTCTGATTCTTCATCAGTCACAGCTCGGTCCTCGCGCTCCACCGGACGGAACATTGCCTGGATTGTAGTGGGTTCGGTTTTTTTGATCAACTCCCTGCTGACACGGCTGACGATGCCGGCAAACCGCGGCGTATCCGATCTGAGCGCAACGCTGGGCGCCGTCTGCCTGTTTATCCCCCTATTATGGTTGGCTATCCGTGATCTGCGACGCGGCCAATTGCGAATGAACGAACTGGTCGTGTTGGCGGTCATGGCGTTATTGATACGACAAGATCATTTTACCGCCGGAATCGTTGCGCTGTTGATGCTGGCAGCCCTTTTAATCGAGACGCGCACGGCTCAGGGAGCGCATGCAGCCATCGAATCATTGATCCGGTTGACCCCAACCCGTGCCACCCGGGTGAACGCCGATGGCACCGAAAGCGATGTGGCGACCGCAACGCTGGCTCCCGGCGACGTGTTGCGTTTGCGTCCGGGCGAAGCGGCGCCCGCCGACGGCCAGGTCGTAAGCGGACGCAGTGCCATGAATGAAGCCACCATTACCGGAGAATCCTTACCGACCGACAAAGCCAAAAACGACAATGTCTTCGCCGGAGCGATTAATCTGACCGGTGTTCTGGAGTTTTCCGTTACACGCGCCGGCACCGATACCACCCTGGGAAAAGTGCGCGACCTGATTCTGAACGCCGAACAAACCCGATTGCCGATGTTGCGGATCATGGACCGTTATGTCGGTTATTATACGCCGGTTATTCTGATGATAGCCGCCTTGACATGGGTTTTCAGCGCGGATATTACCCGGGTCATCACCATTCTGATTGTCGCCTGCCCCGTTGCCGTCGTGCTGGCCACTCCCACCGCCATGGTGGCCGCGTTATCCAACGCCGCCCGCCAAGGTATTCTGATCAAGGATATCGCCGATCTTGAGGCAGCGGGACATACCACTGCATTCGTATTGGATAAAACAGGAACCCTGACAACCGGTCAATTGACGGTCAGCAAGTTGACGCCTCAACCCGGTGTGGTTCCCGACGATCTGGTCCGGGCGGCTGCCTGCGCCGAACAGTTCAGCCGCCATCCCGCGGCACAAGCGGTGTTAAGCCTGGCACATGAAGCCGGCATAACCTTGGTCAAACCGACTGAATTCGACGAAGTTACCGGTTTGGGTTTGCGAGCCGTCGTTGAAGGACGGCCGATACTTTGCGGCCGCGCCTCCTGGTTGCGCGATGAGGGCGTCTTGATCGACACGCCGATCGACGACGAAACTTCCGTAAATGACGGTGCCAGCCGTATTGACGTGGCGGTAGACAACAAGCATCTTGGCTGGATCGGTCTTCAGGACAAAGTCCGGCCTGAAGCTGCGGCGGCATTAGCGGAGTTGCGCGAACTAAATATTAAACGCATGGTCATGGTTACCGGCGACCGGCAATCGGTTGCTGAACGGGTCGCCGCGGAAATCGTGTGCCCGGAATTTGTGGCCGAATGTCTGCCGGAAGGCAAGGTTGCCACGGTCCACCGGCTGCAGGCAGAAGGCTATCAAGTCGCCGTCGTGGGCGACGGCGTGAACGATGCGCCGGCACTCGCCGCGGGCACTACCGGCATCGCCATGGGCGCCGCCGGTAGTGATGCCGCGCTGCACAGCTCCGCGATCGCCTTGATGAATAACGATTTGCATCGACTCGCATTTTTGATACGACTATCGCGCGACACACGTCGTATTATTTTCGAGAATCTTGGTGTCGCGATTACCCTGATCGTCGGCGGGCTGGCGCTGTCCGGAGCCGGCTGGCTGCAACCGGTGCCGGCCGCGATCCTGCAAGTTGCCGGCGCCTTGATCGTCGCCTTCAATAGCGCCCGCCTGTTTCGTCACGAAGAGTCAACCGCCCCAACCGAACGGACCGTAACATGAATCATCTACGTTTTAACGCGACCGAAATATTGGACATTGCCATCCGCATTGAACAGAACGGCGCAGCCTTCTACCGCAAGGCAGCCGACACCCGGCAAGCGAACGAAGATCGTACGTTTCTGCTTGATCTGGCCGCAATGGAAGAAGACCACGAACAAATCTTTGCAGGCATTCGCGAAAGCTTGCCGGATAACCCGGATAATAAGTTCATGCCCCCCGACGAGGAATCCGGATTGTATCTGGAGGCAATGGCTGATTATCATGGTGGCGAAGGCAACCTGCCGGCGGCGAACCAGTTGACCGGCAACGAAACCCTGGTCGATATTATCCGTATCGCCATTGATCTCGAACAAAAATCGATCCTGTATTACGATGGGTTGCGACCAATGGTACCTGCGGACCTGGGACGCGACCGGATCGATCAGGTCATTGCCGAAGAACGCAGGCATGTTGTGGTCTTGCAGCGGGAACTGCGCCGACTGACGCCGGCGTAACCAACACCGATCCGAGCCAACACGCCGACGGGGGCACGATTACTTCCGGAGCGGCGGCTGCCCCGTCGCTTCCAGCACCGAACGCCATAATGCCGATTCAGGGTTAATCCGTTTGCGGTGACGCGTGGCCAGCGAAATAGGGACATGCACAAAAACATTATGCCAGAGACCAACCATCATGTTGGTTTTGCCCGCCATGGCGGCATGGACCGCGTTATGCCCAAGATTAAGACAATAAATACTGTCCGAGGCATTCGCGGGCGTATTACGAATCATGTAACTGGGGTCAATATATTTCAGCGCAATCGGGTTTCCTCGCTTCTGGAATGCCTCGCTTAACCGGTCACTTAACAACATTCCGACATCATGGTACTTTCTGTTTAGCGGTCGTCCGTCTGGACGGGTCTCCGGTTCGACTGCCTCGTCAAAAAGGTGTTGACCGGCGCCTTCGGCCACCACAATAACTGCGTGCCGCCGCGCGGCCAGCCGTCGGCTCAAATGCGCGATCAAACCATGTGCTCCGTTGAGTTCGAACGGCACTTCCGGCACCAGCAGATAGTTGACGTCACCGCTGGCCAGCGTTGCATAGGCGGCAATAAACCCGCTGTCGCGCCCCATCAGTTTAACAAGTCCAACCCCGTTCAAATATGAACGAGACTCAGTATGGGCGCCCCTAATCGCCGCAACCGCCGTCTGCACCGCGGTTTCGAAGCCAAACGTTTTATAAACAAATGCCAAGTCGTTATCAATTGTCTTGGGAACCCCGATGACCGACATGGTATAACGCCGCCGGACAGCTTCCTGAGCTATATCACGGGCGCCGCGCTGCGTACCGTCGCCACCGATGCAAAAAAGCATGTTGATCCCGGCTTTCTGTAGCGTATCAACGACAATTTCCGTCGGCTGTTCACCGCGTGACGAACCCAGAATAGTGCCGGCCTCGTTATGCACATCCGAAACAGCCTGGGGCGTCAACTCCATAAGGGGTGTATGCGAGGCCGGATTCAGGCCGCGAAAGCCGTATGGAACACCGCTGATCCGGCGCACCCCGTAATGATAATACAAATGGTTGACAATGGCACGAATCACATCGTTCAGGCCCGGACACAATCCACCGCAGGTGACAATAGCAGCATGAACTTTTTCGGGCTTGAAAAACATTAATGCACGCGGTCCGGCCTTTTCAAAAACCAATGGAACCTTTTCCTGCTCGCTGTCGTCTTCGATTTCAACGCGATACCGTACACGCCGATGATCGTCGACAAACCGGCAAGGCCCGCCATGACGACGATAATATGCCCGGATCGGGTTTTCCAAGCGGCATTTGCCAAGCTGTTCAATTACGAAATTGTTGACGGTCAACGGTGTCGTGTTTTCCCGAATATCCATTTTGTATCACCTTTCGATGAATTGCAAGATACGTCTCGGATCGCATTCAAAAATTTAAAATCAACGCCAACCGGGGCGTCCACCGCGCGTACGTTCCGGTGCGTGCGATCGCCAACCCGGCAATTCAGCGGGGTGGCCAAGAACTCCATAACTCCGCCCCATCACATCGCGTTCCATATTTTCCCGGGTGTATTGGTCTTGCAGAAGGTTTTCACGCTCACGCTCCCTCACATCGTCGGCCAACCACCCCCAACTCCGTGACGAAGCCTCGCGGCCCGAACCAAAGAATCCGGTATCGTTCCGATCCGAAATTATCTCGCGACGCTCTTGAGCCGCCGCATGCTCTGATATCCAGCTATCCAACAACCCACCCTCCGGCCGGGCGTCACGACGACCGGCCGATCGTCGCCGGCTTTCGCTGTCGGCGGCTGCCGCGGCCTCGCGCGCCGCCCACTGTAAAGCCGGCGTATCATCCGTCGCTCCAAGCTCCAACGCACGCGTCCAGCGCGACAAACGTTCCGCAGCCATGGTTTCGCGAACTATCGCAAGCGTTCCGGGTTCAACGTCAGGCAAAACCACCGCCTCATGCCATGCATGCCACCGGACAGCCACTGTTTCTCGATCGGTCTCAGGTCGCACATCATACCATCCCGCGGCACTTTGCGGCATGACGACTCCCGCGCGCATGACAAATACCAAGCACGCAAACGAACACCAATAATATCGGCAAACCCGCTTCAAAAAAACCAAATAATCGCTCCGTCTTTTCATGGGTAAACTTCGCTTCCATATCTCAATCATTAGATCCTACCATTTCATATCAGTACATTCAAACTATTTTTTTGTGCCGTTCCACGGCAAAAAAAAGGCGTTTACCGCGAATCGCGGTAAACGCCTTAAAAAAAACCCGGCGACGAGCTACTCTCCCATGGCCGATTGCCATAGTACCATTGCCGCTGGGGCCCTTCACTTCCGTGTTCGGAATGGAAACGGGTGTTGCCTCCCCGCCATGGTCGCCGGGAAAAAATTGCAATTGAATGGGTAAAGACAACCGCTCGCGCCGCGGTTAAGCGGAAAAAACGATCAAGTCGCACGGCGGATTAGTACCGGTAAGCTGAACACATTACTGTGCTTACACACCCGGCCTATCAAGGTCGTGGTCTACAACCTGCCTTCAGTCCGCCTTGCGGCGGAGGGAAATCTCATCTTGGAGGAGGCTTGGCGCTTAGATGCTTTCAGCGCTTATCCTTTCCGTACTTAGCTACCCAGCTATGCCGCTGGCGCGACAACTGGAACACCAGGGGTACGTCATTCCCGGTCC
>PXCX01000306.1 GCA_003565195.1 PVC group bacterium
ATACATGAAATGATCGGGAAACTCGGGGCGGACAAAGTTACCGTGGCTATAGACGCGGCAGGCAACGCGGAGATGCCGTCCGGGTACGAAGTGTATATCGACGGCGGCCGTACTGCTACCGGCGCTGACGCCGTCGAATGGGCACGCCGCGTTGATGGCTTTGGATGTAATCTGATATTGCCCACCAGCAAATCGACGGACGGCGCTAAAACCGGCTATGATCTGCCGTTGATATCGAAATTGAAGCAAGCGGTTCGCGCAGAAATTGTCGCGTCGGGTGGCGCCGGTACGCTGGAACATTTTTACCAGGCGGTCGAGGCCGGTGCAACCGTGCTGTTGGCCGCATCCGTGTTCCACTTCAATATCATCCCGATACCTGAGTTGAAACGATACTTGCGTGATCGCGGGGTTGCGGTGTCGGCATAACTCGCTGGCTTGACGCCCGGACCGCTTTTGATAAGATCAGCCGCGTTATGACAATCAGGATGCGCGGTAGGCGGTGTTACATCGGAGCAGACAATGGCGGATAAAAATAAACATACAATTAAGAAACCCGACAATATGCTGGGCGAATCGCCGGCAATGCATCAATTGTTCGATGAAATCCGCAAAATAGCGGCCGTACCGACCACGGTTCTGATTCAAGGCGAGAGCGGAACCGGCAAGGAACTGGTGGCGCGCGCGCTGCACGAAAACGGTCCCCGATGCGATCAACCGTTTATGGTATTTAACTGTTCCGCGATTCCCGATACCCTGTTCGAGTCGGAAATGTTCGGCCATCATCGGGGCGCCTTTACCGGGGCGGTGTCCCAACAAGCCGGTTTCGTTGCAGCGGCTGACGGCGGCACATTGTTTCTTGATGAAATAAGCGAATTGTCGCTGGGTTCCCAAGCCAAAATCCTGCGGCTAATGGAACAGAAAACTTATCAATCGCTGGGCAAAGCCAACGAAAAACATGCCGATGTCCGGTTGCTGGCGGCAACCAACCAACCTTTGGAGTCGTTGATAGATCAGGAACGTTTCCGCGCCGATCTTTATTATCGGCTAAATGCCTGCCGGATCGATATCCCGCCGTTACGGGAACGGCGCGAAGATATCCCGTTGCTGGCGCGCTATTTCGCGCGGCGTGCCGCCGTCGAGATGGGAAAACGGGTGACGGGTGTCGATGATCATGCCGTGCAGATATTGTCAGGTTATTCGTTTCCCGGGAATGTACGTGAGTTGCGTAATATGGTGGAGTGTGCCGTAATCCATTGCGAACATGACGGGTTGTTGCGTAACGACGATTTTCTGGAATCCTGTCGCAGTCGCCGGATGGGCTTCAAAAACGAGGCCAACAAACCGGTTTCGGATACGGTGGCGGCATGGCCGCTGGATACCTTTGATTTTCAAGAAGTTGAAAAACGTTTATACAAAGCCGCGCTGGCTCGCAGCGACGGCAATATCAGTGCCGCGGCGCGGTTGCTCGGCCTTGACCGCTCACGCTTGCGGCGACGGCTCAAGGCCCTGGCGATCGCCTGAATCCGGCTTACGCCAGAATTTGTTTGGATGGCAGGCCGGCAATATCGGCGGCATAACGCGGTAGCGCCAGACCGCTCAACGATGCGCGCAGTTGCCGGTAAAGTGCGCGGCCGCGGCGTGGCGATACACGAAAATGGGCGGTTCCCCTCACTGGATCAGCATCAAACAGATAGTATGGCCGGACCATGATCTGGAATAATTCTTCGCACAATAATTGAAGAACAGGTAATTGGTCGTTGACGCCGCGTAACAGTACGGTTTGATTCGAACATGGGATGCCGGCCCGCAACAAACGATCGCATGCGGTTGCGGCCTGATGGGTGATTTCGCGGGGATGATTGAAATGGGTATTGATCCAAAGCGGACGCCGCCGCGAGAGCATCCGGCATAAACCGCTGTCGACGCGCATCGGCAGGCTTACCGGTACCCGGGTTCCGATCCTGATTACGCCAACATGCGGAATCGCGCGGAAAGTATCGATCACATGAGCCAGATCCGGCGTTTCCATCAGGAACGGATCTCCGCCCGAAAGGATCACCTCATGAATAGTCGGTCTGCTATCGATATACGCCACGGCAGCGCTTAGCCGGTTGGTCAAGCGACGGGATTTGCCGGTCATCACGGACCACGTGTTCTTGCGGGTACAATGGCGGCAACGGACCGCACACTCGTTATGCACAAGGAAAACGACTCGGTTCGCATAGCGATGGATCACACCGGCATCGGCTGAATGCGTCACTTCGTCGAACGGATCAAGGGTATTGCGGCGTGTATCGGCAAGTTCCGCGGCAAGCGGGACACACTGGCGCCGTATCGGGTCGTTCGGATCGCGCGGATCCATCAATCCAAAATAATACGGGGTAATCCGCAACGGATACCGTTGCGCCACCGCCTCCAGAAATGCACGCTGGTGCGGCGCCAAATTGATGCGGTCGGCCAATTCGACGGGACAGGTAATGCTGTCCCGCAACTGACGGTGCCATGCGGTTTGCGCCGTTTTTGCTTTCGAAGCTTCAGCGCGTGATTCTGGAACGGGTGCCATGGAGTCGGATCTATTATGTTCGATCAAGTGTTTAGCAAGTGCCTTCATTTAATACATTTGCTTCAAAAACATGAAGCCGGGCATGGCTTTGCCAGGCATCCGGCGATAATCCCGCCTTTTGCGATAAATACGACAGGGTTTGTTCTCGCGTCCATTGCTGTTCCACTGCCACTTGAGGCAGAAAAACCGCGGTTCGCCCGTCTTTTTCCAGAATAATACCGTGCCGGCCGATAATGATCTGTTCCGGCGATGCAACCTCATGCGGCGGGGTCAAGGCCGAGATTTCAATCGATAAATCCGGCAATTCACGCTCATGCAACGCAGGAAATCGCGGGTCATTAAAGGCTGCGTTTAGGGCATTATGAATGACACCCTCGAAAAGCGGACGTTGTGGCATAATCTCGCCAATGCAACCGCGTAATTGATGGCCGGGAAGATATAAACTGACGAAAACACCACGTCTTTGCCGGGTTGCCGGGGTAGGGGAATAAGCCAGCTCGGTAGGTGTCGGCAAACGCTCGTGTTTGAGATGAAATTCAATCGTCCGACGCGCCAATCGCAGTAACATGTGACGGTCGGTCGGGGAAAGATCGGAACTCTTTCCCGAGATCGAAACCGTTGCGTCTTGGCGCGGCCAACCCGACGGCAAACTGAATGCGATCGCCATATAACTGACGCAATGCGAAAAGTCGCCGGTGATATGACCGGATGTCGTATAGACGATGCGGTGGGCTTGCGCATCCCCGGGAAGCATCTCCAGCAGAAGGGCGATCGGATCACGACCGCAAATAGTGGCGCCGGTTCGGCGACAATAATCGAGGAACCCGTCACCGTCGAGTTGCGCGATTTCGGCGAAGGCGCCGTCGTCCAAACGCCGGATATTATCGGCAATTGGTTCCCCAAACGGCTGGAACCCAAATGAGCTGCCGTAATGCGTGAAATCAGAGCTGACCACAACCAGGGTGTCTTGATCGAGCAGTGGCTGCAACGCGTGCGCGGCAGCCAAATAATTGTCGGCGTCCAGCCTGCCAACAACCAAAGGAACCAGCGAAAAATCGCCCAAGCCCCTTTGTAGCACAGGCAATTCGATTTCAATGCTGTGCTCGCCTTCGAACGCCTCGGGAAGGATCTCAAAGCATCTCGAAGCGCCAAGTTGTTGCAGTGCACCCCGATCGATCGGCAAAGTTCCCAGCGGCGTTTCAACGGCGGCGGCGTCCGGCATCGCAATCCGCTGCGATAACGGGATCCGGTGCGATGGCGCAAGAATGACGACCCGCTTGAATAGGCGTCCGCGAACAACGTTGACACCGTGCGCGGCAACCTTACCGGAAAAATCGTAGCCGGCATGAGGCAAAATCAGGGCGTACACATTGTCCGACGGCGGTGCCTCAGCACTCCCTAAATCGGCGTCAATTCTTTTTGATAATATTGCCGGGTTGGCATCATACCATGCGCCGGCAAATTGCGGCCGTATTTTTCGTGTCGTGCCATACTTTCCCGCAGAATCATTGCCGGTCATCCTAAGCTCCCGAAGCTGCGAATGGCAATGGAATCATAACGTAAATTCATAAGTAAACTATAGCATTCTCCAATCGAATCGTCAACGCTGACGGATAATCAAAATCGTCCGGTATCGACAAAACCGATTGGTTACGGAATACTGGAGAGCATGCATGAGGGTGGTTGTTTAAGCAAACCCGTTCACGGACATAAAAGCACATTATGGCCATTCGAGACGGTATAGCTGTTTCCATTTCTTGCCGGTAACCCATACGGCGTTTTCGGACGGATCGTAGGCAATGCCATTAAGGACATCCTGGTCGGGGTGCGTGTCGTCGGTCGGCGGCAGATGGCGCAGATCGAGGAAACCGGTCACGCGTCCATTATCGGGTGCAAAGCGCACGATCCATCGCGTTGGAAAAATATTGGCCCAGAGTTCCCCTTCGATCCAGGCCATCTCGTTGAGCCCCTCGACCGGACCGGCGGAACTGCGTACCTGAAAACGGCGGATTTCCGTGAAATCCTTAGGGTTCATTACCCGAATGGTGTCGCTGCCATCGCTCATGTAGAGATGGGTGCCGTCCCCGGCAAGCCCCCAACCTTCGCCGCTGTAGGATAGAAGATCGATTTGTTCGAAGGTTTCGCGATCGTATACGAAACAGACCTGTTCTTTCCACGTAAGCTGGTAGAGGCGGCCATCATGCAAGGCGAGACCTTCCCCGAAGTAGCGTGCGTCGAGTCGCACACGGCGCAGGACGTCGCCGGTAGCGCGATCGACTTCGCGCAGTTCCGACTGGCCGTACAAGCCCGTACTTTCCAGCCAGCGGTCGCCGTCGATCAACAATCCCTGGGTGAAGGCATTCGTATCATGCGGGGCACGGTCCAAAATCCGGGGCTGGTGGACTGGCTCGGGCGGCAGATTGGACAGCGGTTGCGGACCGCAGCTCAGTGTAGCGGTCAACAGAAGTGCGATAACCGGCAGCGCTATCGATTTATAAAAAGTCGTCAATGGCAAGCCGTGGTCGAACCGGTTGTCAAACAGTTGATTGACACCGTCATGGATGTTTGCTTGACTATCGCCATTCACGGATGGCGAAAACCGCGTAATTCAATGATTGAATGGCTTTTCAGGGTTTAACGCGGAATTATGGCCTGAGATTTTTAATTGGTGGCGAGACCCGGAATCGAACCGGGGACACGCGGATTTTCAGTCCACTGCTCTACCAACTGAGCTATCTCGCCATCAAGAAGAAAGAAAGTATGATAAGGAATATTGCGAAAAAGTCAAGTCGAGCGAAATTTGCAATGCTGACTGAACTTCTTTAAAATGATTAACCCTATGATGTTATCAAACGGTTTCCCATGGAAATGGATTGCAATCGGCATCCTTTTGCTGTTGGTCTTATGTGTGGTGCAACGGCGCGCTGACCGGTTGCGGCGGTCAGAGAATGTCTTGCAGACGAGTTTAGCCTCTTTTTTCGCGGCGAATATCAGATTTATCGGGGTCACGGGAGACCAAATATTATGTCCTTGTTTTCAGTGGTCTAGCATGTTCTCTCAAGCAAGACCCCCTGAACCGTGAACCGTATTGTCCTTATCGTCGCAATAGTTGTAAATCCTTGATTTCTACGCTGCCATGAAAGGCGCCGTCGATGCGGTAATACAATCTTTTGCCGCCGGCGGGTATCTCGAACGTGCGCATGGCTTCGAACCATCCGTCGCTGCGTCGCAGGGTCGGTTCCTGAACACGCAGTCGAGGCACGATTTCGTAGTCGTGATCAGCATCCTTTTCGAGTCCCATAACCACCGCAATACTGCCCGCGAAATCATCGGTCTTACGGATCATGGCACGCAATTGCATCCGTTCTCCGGCACTTACCTGAACGGGCGCCGCCGAGAGCACAATCGGAACCCGATCGGTCTCCGACTGAAGGCGCAAGACAAGCGCGCCATCGGTATCGGCAGTCATGTTCACGGATTGTCGCAACCGGTTTCCGAGTCGGCAATGCCAGCCCGGCGGAATAGCGTTGCCGGCCACGGTTTGCAACGGCGGGATCAGGTTGATAACGTCGTTCGCGGGGTGCGCGTCGACGGCGATCAGAGGCGGTCCTTGCAGGGTCTGTGCCGGATTACCGTATTGCCAGTATAATGATACCGTCCCGAGGATGCCGGCCAGGGTCAGACCGCCCAGCATGGCGCATCGTTTGCGCCAGGCAACCGCCCGATGTTTCCAGGTTTGGATGTCGCGGACAGTTAGCGTATCGCGGACCGCGTTGCCGGCTGTTTCAGGTGGATTGAAGCCGAGCATCGCGCGCAAGGGTTGACGTCCCCGACGAGGATCCTGTGCCAGGAACCGGGCTGCGCTTTTGGATAAACCAGCATCATCCAAGGCGCTTTTGAAGGCGTCGAGATCGAAAGGAATCCGCCGCCAGATAATGCTTTGGCGGGCGTCGTCGTAGACCAAATAACTGGCGCGGGTATCGTTGTCGCGTGATTGACCCACCGAACCGCAATTGACCAAAAACCGTTTGCCGGGTTCCAGCACAAAATCCTGCGGTGCCAAACGGTGGGCTGTCCCGCTGTCGCCGACGACGAAAATGCAGGGCACATGGGTGTGTCCGCAGAATAAAAGTTGTTCCGGTACGCTTTGCCAGCATGCCAGCGCATCCGCCGGCTCGATGACGTAATCGAATCTTGCGGGATCATCGAAACTGCCGTGGGTACACCGGAAACCGGGGCCGGTTAACGACAACGGTAAGTTGCTGAAAAAATTGACGGCTTGCCGGTTGAGCCGTTTGCGTGTCCAATCCAGTAACAGGCGGGCGTTAGCGTTGAAATGTTCGCTATCGATTTTGCCGCAGAAAGCCGCATCATGGTTGCCAAGCACGAAATCGTGGATATTCGCGTGAACCGAACGTAAGGTTTCAGCGGGATTCGGGCCGTATCCGATGACGTCGCCAAGACAAAGAATACGGTCGATGTTCTGGCTGCGAATATCGATCAATACCGCGTTCCACGCCTGAAAATTGGCGTGAATATCGGAAACGATCGCATACCGCATGCCTTATCCCCCGGTTAGGTTACGTCACTTGTGATGCTTCTCCGTCGGTTGTTTCACTGCTGCCGCGCCACGCGCACATAACGCAGTGGCGACAGTCGA
>PXCX01000125.1 GCA_003565195.1 PVC group bacterium
CGTAGGCATCGAACCAATCAACACCGACCACCGGCTGGCGATCATCGCTCAGGGCGGCATCGTTCCATCCGGCCGCGGCATGATCTTTCATTGGCGGGGCGGACGGATGCGACATGGAGTAATCGCCAGTCCTGCGTACATACTCATAAAACTCACGGTATTGCGCATTCGAGACTTCATAACGATCGATTAAAAATGGATTAACGAAGACTACCCGGAACGGAAAAGTATCGTCGTCCGACGAAGCGTCTGGGTCACCCATAAAAAAGTAACCGCCGGGAATATACACCATATCCTCAGGGACATTCTCCGGCTCGGGCCGGGCCATGGGCTCTTGCGCAGCCTGATAAGCATCCATGACCCGGTGTTGCAATCGCGAGATAAAATCGAGATCCATATCCAATATCTCGGTATCCATCACGTGCTCGATCCAAAAACCTAAAAAAGCGTTGATTTCGCCAAATGCCTCGTCAAAGTTTTGTTCCTCAATCAGACCACCCGTCCGATCGGTCACCAAGCGGGGAACTTTTCGCGCGATGGCCCGGCGTTCGTCGCGTAATTCATCATATTTGCGGCGCGCCGCTGGATACCGATCCCAATCATCTTCTTCAATACCTTGAAATCGTTCCTCCATTTCCGACATTTCTTCGGTTACAAGTTCGTATTGCATGACAGCCGCCTGGACGAGCGTATACCATTCGCCGCGAACCTTTTGCAATCCGTCCAAAACATTCTGGTATTCCGCGCGGAAGGCATCGCGACGTTCCTCGATCCAGCGGGCGTCCTCCGTCTCGGGAAATTTCGCCAGATATTCATCGAACAACGCTATAATTCCGGGGTAACGGTCCGCAGGCAGGGTGGTTTGCGGATCAAGTTCGAAACGCTCGAGAGCGGCCGCAAAGTCTTCGGCAATACTCACCGGACGCACTTCGAGGACGTCCTCGCGGTTCACGCGACGCTGGGTGACAATCGTCCCGGTATCCATCCGCAACACGTATACCGTCTCGGTTTCATCAATGATTTCGGCGCTTATCCGGCGACCGTCTTTAAGCACGAGATCAACGCGTTCAGTATCCGGCAAAAGACGCCGCGCGCTTTCCGAAAGATCATCGGCCGTAATCCGCGCGTCATCTGCGACGGCATGCAGCATGGACAGGATCAACAGCACCGGCATCACACCCCGCAAGGTAATCCATAATGTATTCATGTTTTTCATGTCGGTATTATAACTTAACTCGATGAAGATCGTCAATATGCCCGCGCTTTCTCAAAGCGGAAACGGTGCATTTGAAATGGTGAAAGCGGCCTCGATATGGCGGACGACAGGCGCCTGCGGATTTTCCGGGGAACCGATCACTTCGACCACATCGAAACGGTAATATTGCGGCCGCGTCCGCAAACGCTGCAAATAATGTCGTGCGGCGCGTGCGAGGGCATGTCGTTTACGTTGCTTGACAGCCTGTGCCGGGCGTCCGAAATCTTCATTGGCGCGGGTTTTCACTTCGACAAAAACAAGTGTCACGCCGGTCTGCATGACCAGATCGATTTCATCGCGAGGCCCGATCCGGACCCGTCGGCTTACGGTCCGATATCCCTTGTTTTGCAATTCCGCTTCGGCCACCGATTCTCCCCAAACTCCGACGGCCAGGTGGGATGGCATCCCTTTTGCGCCGGCTAATCGCGACCCTCGCTTGAAAAACGGCACGTTCACGACTTGTAGTTGGGAGCTTCCTTCAATATTTTTACATCATGCGGATGGGCTTCACTGACGCCGGCCAGCGAAACACGCGCAAATCGGCCGCCGGCCTGAAGATCGGCAATCGTACGGCAACCACTGTATCCCAGGGCGGCGCGCAGTCCGCCGCAAAACTGGGCAACCACTTTGCCCACGGGACCGGCATAATGCACGATCCCTTCAACGCCCTGCGGGACCAGATCGTCGAAATGACTGTCTGCCTGCCCGTATCGTTCGCGATTCGCCAAGCCTTCTTTCATGGCCGCCAAACTACCCATACCGCGATACACCACGTATTGGCGTCCCTGGTGGATTATTTTCTCACCCGGGCTCTCGTCGGTTGCGGCCAATTGACTCCCCATCATCACCGTATTCGCCCCGGCGGCAAGGACTTTGGGGACATCGCCTGAATGGCGGATGCCTCCGTCAGCGATAATGGGCAACGATCCTTCCAGGGCACGCGCGCAATCGTAAACCGCTGTAATTTGAGGCATCCCGACCCCGGCAACCACGCGCGTGGTACAAATCGAACCGGGCCCGATGCCGACTTTAACGGCATGCGCGCCGGCATCCCGCAAGGCCAGGGCCGCCTCGCCGGTCGCGATATTGCCGGCGATAATATCCAGATCGGGATAATGTTGCGCCGTCCATCGGATCATTTCGATCACACCCTTGCTATGGCCATGAGCGGTATCGACAACCACCAGATCGACATCCTCGCTGGCCAGCGCTTCGACGCGTTGCTGATCGCCGGGACCGATAGCGGCGCCTACCCGCAAACGATGCCGGTCATCACGATTAAACAACGGTTCCTGGCGCTCAACCAAAGTACGCACGTCGGAATAACTGTATAATCCGACCAGTTTGCCATTTTTATCGGTCAACGGCAATTTGCCGACCCGATGGTTACGCATAATCTCGTAAGCTTCCAGCAAGGTCGTTTTGGGCGGCGCCGTGATGACCTCGCGGGTCATAACATCGGCCACCCGCACACTGGTATCACTGGCAAACTTGATATCGGTGGAAGTTAAAATACCGACCACCAAACCCTGCGCATCGCAAATCGGGAACCCGCTGAAGCCATACCCTTTACGATCCTTGGTTTGCTGGATATGGCCAAGCGTATCGTTTGCCAGAAACACCACCGGATCACTGATCAGACCATTCAAGTGATGTTTAACGACGGCCACCTGTTGGGCCTGGCGGCGAGCCGTCATGTTCTTGTGAATGACACCTATTCCGCCCTGCATGGCCATGGCGATCGCCATCCGGCTTTCCGTAACCGTATCCATGGCCGCGCTGACAAACGGGATATTCGTGTCGATCCGTGTCGTCAAACGGCTGCCAATACACGCTTCATGCGGCAGGAAATCGGCATAATTGGTCACCAGCGTCACATCATCGAAAGTCAACCCTTCGAAGGGATAGTGTTCCATAAACCGGCGGATATGTTGGTTGGGAATCATCATGAGTGCCTTTTTCGGTGAACCTACACGTTTTTGGGTGGATTTTTTCCGTAGAGAAATCTTTGATTACTATTAGTCAGCGATTATAAACCGACCTTATCGTTAATGCAATCGCAAAAAACAACAAAAAACAACGACGGCAGAATCAAGATAACCGAATGGCTGCGGGAACTTGGTTCCTTCTTGACAAAATCCTGACTTGGTTGCATGCTAAGAACAGCACGGAGCTAACGGGAACTGCGGGCGAGGCATCGCTTTCCCTTCGGAAACAAGACAATCACAGGCTCACAAACGGCACTTTAATACGATGCAACAAGACGTCCTGACACGCTGGACCTGCGAACAGGCGGCGGAACTTTACGGTATCCGCAACTGGGGTGGTGGTTACTTCGATATATCCCCGGACGGCGACGTAGTGGTGTGCCCGCGCGGCAAAGGCAGCGACGTATCGGTCCGTCTGCTGGATCTGATCAAGGAATTGCGCGACCGCAATCTCGACATGCCGGTGCTTATCCGTTTTGCGAACATACTGGAAGCGCAACTGGATTATTTATACAGCAGCTTCGAGCGAGGTATCCGCGAGGCAAATTATCGAGGAATTTACCGGGGTGTTTTCCCGGTTAAAGTCAATCAACAATGTGATGTGGTCAGCGATATTGCCCGTCTGGGTCGGAAGTATCATCATGGCTTGGAAGCCGGCAGCAAGGCCGAGTTTTTAGTTGCGGCATCATTGCTGGACGATCCCGAGGCGCTTTTAATTTGCAACGGCTACAAGGATGAGGAATACATTGACTTGGCATTACGTTCGCTGAAAATGGGTTTAAACGTGGTGCTGGTCATTGAAATGCCAAATGAACTGGGTTTGATCATGGCACAGGCGCGCCGCCTGAAAGTCCGGCCCCGGCTTGGCGTGCGCGCCAAACTGGCCAGCCGGTCCGGCGGCCACTGGGACGATTCCGGCGGCGATCGCGGGAAATTCGGAATGGATAGCTCGCAGATATGCAGCCTGATCGACACGTTACGGAAACAGCATATGCTCGATTGTTTGCATCTGCTGCACTATCATCTCGGCAGCCAGATTGTCGATATCCGGCGTGTCCGTAATGCCGTCCGCGAAGCCGGCCGGATTTATGTCGAGCTGGTACGCGAGGGCGCCGCCATGGAGATTCTGAATGTCGGCGGCGGACTGGCGGTTGATTACGACGGTTCACACACCAATTTCGCGAGCAGCCGCAACTATTCTACTCCGGAATACGCGGCGGATGTGGTTGAAGGCATCATGCAGGTCTGCGATGATGCCGGGATCGAGCATCCGATGATCGTCAGCGAATCGGGTCGCGCGACGGTATCGCATCATAGCGTACTGTTGTTCAACATCCTGCATACCCGCAAGTTCGAACCTCCCGGGATTCCCGCCGAACTGCCCGATAACTGTAATGAGATGGTGGTTAACATGCTGGAATGTTCCAAGGGATTAACGCCTCGCAATGTGCAGGAAATGTACCACGATGCCGTGTATTATCGTGATGAGATCCGTGTCCGGTTCCTGCATGGCGATGCATCGCTGCGCGAACGATCGCTGGCGGAAACGATTTTCTGGCATGTGATTTACCGGATTTGGAACATCATCAAGAACCGGAAATATATACCCGATGAAATGGAGGGACTTGGAACGGCGCTGGCCGATTTGTATTACGGTAATTTCAGCGTGTTCCAATCGCTGCCGGACGCCTGGGCGATCGACCAATTATTTCCGGTCATGCCGATTCACCGCCTCAAACAACCCCCAAAACAACAGGCTATTCTGGCTGACATCACCTGCGACTCCGACGGCAAACTCGATACCTTCATTGATTTGCATGACGTCAAACGCACTTTACCGTTGCATCCGCTTGACGACGAGGAATACTTTCTGGGCGTTTTTCTCGTCGGCGCCTACCAGGAAGCGGTCGGCAACATGCATAATTTGCTCGGCAACACCAACGTGTTGCATGTCCGCATGGATAACAACGGACAGATTGAATTCGCGAAAGAAATCGCGGGCGACAGTGTGACCGAGGTGTTGAACTATGCCGAGTATGACTGCCGCGATATGATGCGCCGGATTCGCATCCTGGCGGAGGCCGCGGTCCAGGAAAGCCGTATTTCCAGCAAGGAAAAGGGGCGGACGCTAAAGATATTCGAAGCCGGTTTGCGAGGTTACACCTATTTCGAACGCTGATCCGCCGCCTGCCACGGGACCAATAAACGCTCGATTTCATGCGCCGGCCGCCGATGCCGTTGGCGGTCAACACGGTTTTGCTGCCTTTCGATAATCGGAACACGCAGCCGATCATGCATCACCGCATCCATGAGTTCGGCCAGGGCTGCCGGTGCCAGATCATCAAAAAGAACGCCGGCGCCGTCCATCGCTTCGGGCGTACCGCCGGTGCGTCGTGCGATCACCGGAATATCATGTGTCATGGCCTCCACCAGAGGCGCACCGTATCCTTCATGGACGCTCGGACCGACAAACAGGTCGGCCATCCGATAATAAGCGGCGAGCACGTTATCGGCAGCGAATCCTTCAAAACAAATGGCAGGATTATCCAGTGCCGCCGCCAGCATCCAGAGCATCCCGTAATAGCGCGGACAGCTACGCGTCGATCCCACGATCAGCAAGCGGCTGCGTGGATTGACAGTGCGATGATAATGATCGAACGCAAGCATTACGTCTTCGATTCGTTTATTCGGTGCCAGCCGGCCCACAAACAGTATATTCACGAACCGGCGGTTGTTTAACCGCCGTAACGTGGCCGGATCCGGTGTCGTTTCCGAATACCCGGCCCGGAACAATAACGGCAGGACGCTAACCGCCGCGGGATCGGGTTGTTCGATCTCTGACGCATTAAACCGCGAAACAGCCCAGACGGCATCCGCCGCTGCGGCGGCGGCCTGTAATTGCGCGCGGCCGTCGCGCAACCGGAGAGCAAGACGATCGTCGAAACCCTCGAAAAATGATGCCGGCGTAATATTATGATAACGCAAAACCCGCGGATGCGGCGCCCGGATAAACGCTTGTGTCAATGGTGATCCGATGGCGTAGTGATACAGGCGTAAAGTCCCGGTCCCGGCGGCATGCGTTCCGCCGGCCGGCCGAGCAGCATCCTCGGGAAACGGTCGGCAAAGGGCCTGTCCCGCCGGCGCAATCGTCTGCGTCGGCGCCAGCAAATCACACTCAATCCCCAGCTCCGCGAGTGCGCTCTGGATCCCGAGCGCATCCTGCGACACGGCGTCACCCGGCGAAAACCCGGACAACCACTGTTCAACTCGGGTGACCGGTAGCCGTTCCCCCATAGCCGCAGACTCGGATGGCCCCGTGACCTGCCGGTTGGTATGCCCGGTCGCCGAATCCGGCGGACAACCGGTCTCACCCGTTTGGATTGCCGTTTGTTGCAGTCCGTGCTCGGTTTGAAACTCGAGGGCATGTGTCAGCGCGCGATTGACTGCGTTCTGGCGCCAGATATGTTGTTCCAACATGGGTCGCAATAATTGCCATAATCCTCGGCGCAACGGGTACAACAGGCGGGCGCCGAACCCATGCCGCGCCCTTGGGCGTTGTGGCACCGTCAATGCGATACTGTTGGTAGCTCGCAACAGCGCCAGGTACCGGGCATCGAACACCTCCGGCCGGCCGGCTTCCCGCAATGCCAGCACCGCTTGTACCATCTCTGAATTCAAACCGCCGATTGGGCCGGCCTTTTCAGTCGCCGTTTGCAGCCGGGATCGCAGCGCCGGTTCGATCGGATGGCCGTTGATTTGTATATTCATGGATTTAACCAAGCTTCAAGAATTATGGTCGGCGTCACCGTAATCGGACGCCAACATCTCGGTATATGCTTTCGCCAAACCGGCTTTAAATGCATCGTAGTTATAGACTTTACGAATCCTGTCTTGCCCGGCAAGACCTAATCGGCGGCGGCGCGCCGGATCGTCCGCCAACGACA
>PXCX01000083.1 GCA_003565195.1 PVC group bacterium
GATCTCGCTCAACGATGCGTTGTTGCGTGCCGGCGGTCTACGGGGTTCGGCAAAAGGGATGCAAGTACGGGTTGTACGCGGTGGCTTGACCAATGTACTGGCCGCTGCGCAGGACGGCGAAGTATACTCCATGTTGAGCACTAACGGGCGCCCAGCGGTACCGCGGGTATGGCTGCGAAACAATGATAAGGCGATTGTTTTTTCCACGCGTGCCCAGGCAGAGGTGGAATACGGCGACAAGGAAGTCCTGGTTTTGGGCGAAGTATCCCGCGAGGGCCCGGTCCGTTTCTCAAGCGGCGAGTCGGCGACCATGATGCGGTTGGCTTTCAAAATCGGAGGCTTTCCGCGATACGCCAATACGCGTAAGGTCCGAATTCTGCGCCGGGATGAGTTCGGCGGCGAAAGCGAACAGATTGTCAACGTCGAACGAATTCTTGAAACGGGTAATCCCGATGATGATATTGCGCTCGAACACGGTGACCGAATCATTGTGCCCGCCCGCCGTATTTCGTTGTTCTAAGTCTAGCCAGCTTCGCTGAAAGTGTTCAGAGTTCAGGGGTTCAGTGTTCAGTTCTGGCATATTTTCCCTTACTCGTACACGTACTGTCATCATTCATTCGTCATTCAATGGCACATCACGCAAATCGAAATATAATGTAAAAACCTCTTAAGTAAGTGCCATTCATATGTCTAATCCTTATCCCCAACTTCAGCCGCAGCCGCCGCAGCCGCCGTCGCAGCAGCAATCCAAGTTTGACATTCGTCAATATATTGGATTATTCGTTTTTTACTGGCGTTTCATTACGTTGAGCGTGTTGCTTTGTCTGGCGGCCGGCGCGATTTATATTCAATATTTTCCCAAGGTATACGAGGCATCAGGCAGCCTGATGATCACTCGCGATCCGCATCTCGAACTGGGTACTACGCGTCCGCATAATCCGTTGCAACTGTTTGGCGCGCACGCGTTCCTGCTCAACAGCGAAGCGTTGAAGGAACGCGCGGCCATGCGCTCGATGGATGAGTGGGGTCCTTATTCGCGCTATTTCGCGGGGGGCAGAATCCCGGATGTCACGGTCAGAAGGCGGCGAGGATTAACTGACACGCTGGATCTCAGTGTGCGCGGTGGGCATGCCGAATATCTGGAGGTATTCCTGGAAACGTTACTGGTCGAACACGAATCCGAGTGGCATGACCGGCATGCCGAATCGTCGGAAGGCGCGATCGATGTCTTGGTGACCGAGTTGGCGTCGATTGAGGATAAAATCACGCGTGCCGAGGAGGATTTGATCGAGTTCCAGCGGTTGCACGACATTGCCCGGATCGAAGCGATCGGTGCCCATGAAAGCCGTCAATTATCGATGTTGATCAACCGTCGCGGTCAGCTCAGTACGGAGATCATGATGCTCGAATCGCAGTATCCGTTTTTGGAGGACGCTGATTTGGGCGTGATCGACAGTGTCGATATGATCACGCGCGAAACTGCCTGGATGGCGATGACCGGTTCGAATGAAGGCAATCTTAACAGGTTTGAAGGATCGGTGTCGGGACTGCATCCCATGATCTTTGGCGCGCCGCGCGACGGAGCGTCGGCGGCGGCCATGCGCGGTTGGCAGGAACTACGCGTGGAATTAGAGCGGTTACAAGAGCAGGAAAACGAATTGGCGGAGAACTTTACCGCCGATCATCCGCGTCGTATTGAGCTTGCCCAACAGATTCAGGATACCAAAGACCGGCTCGACAAGGAGACACGCGTTCGCATGCAGCGTTTACTCGATCGTCGCGAGGCGCTGGAGATACAGCTTGGCGCGCTAAAGGATGCTGAAGAGGACTGGCAGGCGCGCAACCTGCTGGCGAGTCGTCGCAAATCGGAACTCAATCGGTTGGAAGGTGTCTTGCGACGTTTTGAGTCGAATTATAATACGCTCTACTCGCGTTTACATGATTTACGTGTATCGCGCGAATTAAACACCGAATCATTCAACGTGGTACGGCCCGTAAGGGCCGGCGACGAACCGGTCTGGCCGGATCCGTTCAGAATTCTGATGGTGGCGCTGGCGGTGGGGTTCGGCGGCAGTATCGGATTGACCTTGCTGTTTGATTATTTCGGGAATCGCGTGCAGTTTCCGCGTGATATCGAACAAGATTTACACCTTCCGTTCCTTGGCGGTATCCCGTACTGGGCGCATAGCGGTTTGGAAAACATGGTTCGGCCTACCATCATTGAAAACGAGAATGCTTCCGCGATCGAGGCCTATCGGACCTTACGCAGCATGATTCTCGATGAATTGGTCAAAATCAACGATAACACGGTCTTGATCACGAGCGCCGATTCACGCGAGGGTAAAACTCTAACCGCTCTCAACACATCCATCTTGACGGCCCGCCTGGGACGACGGGTCTTGCTGATCGACATGGATTTGCGTCGCGGCCGGTTGCATCGTTCTTTGGATTTGAATCGTACGCCCGGGGTCAGCGAGGCGTTGCGCGACAATCGTCCGCTGCGTGATTTCGTTGCGCCGACCCGGTTCGAGAATTTGGATTTTATTCCTTCCGGCGAATCCATTCATCATGCCGCCGAAATTTTTCACGGCGATACGCTGAAAAGTTTGTTGGAACCGTTGAAACAGGAGTACGATTATATTTTTGTGGATACGCCGCCGCTTCTGCGTGCTTCAGAGACCATGATCATGTGTAACCAGCGGGTGGGCGGTGTGGTTTTCATCGCCCGGGTGAACCGCACTTCCAAACCATTGATCAGTTATGCGCTGAAAATGATCAAGGAATCGCAAGTTCTAGGTGTTGTCGTCAATCATATCGAGATGCATCGGATCAGCAGTCTCTATTATGTCTACGCTTATCCGAACGCCAGTTACAATTACTATGAATATGGTCGCTACGGCGAGGTTTCCGCGGAAAACCGGGTGAGCCGCTCCCTGGGTCGCGCCCGCCATCGCGTCATCCGTTGGGTAAGACGCAAAATGCTGTCTTGAGGCGGGCGAGGACCGCATGAAACGGTATGCCATTCAAGCCTGACCCCTGTATGTCGAAAACTAACCGCAACACGGAGGATAGCTATTCCGCGCCAACGCGCTCCCGGATTGGTTTACTGTGGATCGTTATCCTCGATCTGGTCTTATTATTGTTGGCGTCGGTTTTCGCCGTACTGGTACGTTTCGGCGATGAAGCCAGAATGGGCCGTGAGTTTTGGCAACCGCAAGGTTGGCTGGTTCTGTTTGCCGGCGTGTTGCTCGGCAATTACCTGGCCGGTTCCTACAGTTTACAGCACCGGTATTCGCGATTCAACCTGTTCTTACAATTGCTTTTCGCGATCGTGTTCAGTGTGGCGCTGATCGGGCTGATATCCTACACTTGGCTGACGACCGCGCTGGGACGTGGTTTACTGGGGTTGACGTTGGGCGGCTACGGTATCCTGGCCTTGTGCTGCAAGATTTTGTGGTTCGGTCGCCTGTCGCACGGTGCACGTTTCGTGCAGCGGGTGGCGATCCTGGGCAGCGGAGTCCATGATCGGGTGCTGATCGAGGCTATCGAAAACCGGCATGTGGTTCCGCGTCACCGGGTGACCGCTTTGCTGTCGCTACCCGATGTCTCGCGCGGATCGGTCGCGCAAAAACCCGTGACAGCGGTTACGCTCGATTCGGTTGTGGCGGTTGTCCAGCGACTTGCGATTGCTGTTCTAGTCATGGACATATCCGATCCAAACCAGGAACGCCAATATCTTGCGGTCTTAAAACCGTTGCGGTTTGAAGGGCTTTATATCCTTCCGGCGCTCACCGCCATGGAACGCTATGCCGGTCGGATTCCGCTGGATATGGCGGATGCGTTGCAGCCGTTACTCGATAGCATTGATCGGGATTTGATGATTTGCGGTCGGATCAAACGGATTACCGACGTGACCCTGGGTTTATTCAGCGGGCTCGTATTGTTGGGTCCGGCATTGATTCTAGGGATTCTGATAAAGCTTTCGGCGCCGCGCCGGCCTGTGTTTTACACCCAAACACGCGTCGGCCAATTCGGGCATCTGTTTCGCATGATCAAGTTCCGCTCGATGATGCCGAACGCCGAATCGCGCACCGGCCCGGTATGGTCCGGCAAGGGAGATGCGCGGGTTACCCGGCTCGGACGGGTAATGCGTCGTTTCCGGCTTGATGAAATTCCGCAATTGATCAATATTATCAAAGGGGATATGAGTCTGGTGGGTCCGCGTCCCGAACGCCCGGAAATGATCCGGTTGGTCAGCCGCGAAGTGGCTGAATTCGCTGAACGCCTCGATGTTCCTCCGGGTTTAACCGGCTGGGCACAAATACGGTATCCTTATGGGGAAAGTGTTCAGGATGCCGCAAAGAAATTGGAATATGATTTATACTACATAAAAAACATGTCGACGTTGCTGGATTTACGCATCATGCTCAGCACACTCCGGATTGTATTGTTCGGCGTCAAGCCATGACATTTTTCCTGATGTTCGTGTTCACGTTCCTGGTGCTGTGGCGACCCCAGGAATGGTTGATTCCCTGGATGTTCGGGTTTCCGTTGCTGAACATCATCTTCGGCATCTCCCTGTTCTCCCTGTTTGTCGAATCACGGGAAGGCGTCTTGCGACCGGCGCGCCATGGATTGCCCCAGTATTATCTTTTGCCGGGGCTTTTTTTTGCAGCCCTCATGTCGCATGTTGCCTGGTTCTACTGGGTCGGTTTCGTCAATACCATCGAACCGGTAGCGCGTATCACGCTATTCACGATGGTTCTGCTGGCATCGTTGGACCGCCCGTCGCGTTTGCGGCGCATGGCGTTGGTTATCGTCGTCATGACCGCGGTGATGGCGGTGCATTGTCTCTTGCAACAGCAACGTGGCTACGGCTTTGCCAACGCGCCGCCGTTGTATATCCGGGCGACCCGAACGACGCCGGCGTATTTCCGCAGTCAATTTTTCGGGATTTTCGAAGATCCCAACGATACGGCCCAGATGTTGTCGATCGCCTTGCCATTTTCGTTCGTTCTTTTTAAGCGTCGCAACCTGTTCACTTTCCTGATCGGGCTGGGATTCGCCTGGCTTTTGGTGGCCGGGATTCTGTCAACCGGATCGCGCGGCGGTTGGGTGGCATTACTTGGAACCGTTGCGATGATGGTCGCTCTCATTTTGCCGGCGCGCTGGACGCCCTACGCGCTGGGCGCCTTGGCGCTGGGCGGCCTGTTGAGTACCTCGCTGGCGGGACCCTGGCTGGAAGCGACACCCTATACTTACGACCGGGTCCAGTTCTGGGCCGAAGCCAACTGGGCATTCAAATCGCGGCCGATCTTCGGGGTCGGCTACGGCATGATCCGTGAATATACAACCCGCGCCGCGACTACTCACAATGCGTTTGTTTCCTGTTATTCGGAATTGGGATTATTCGGATACTGGTTTTGGTTCAACTTATTATTCCTGGGGATTATGGGCGCCTGGCGTTCGCGGACCGCCATGAAGAATGCGGTCACGCCCGAACAAAAATATCTGCGTCGCTTCTCGGGTGCCGCCCTGGCGTCGATGATCGGATACGCGGCCTCGGCCTATTTTCTGTCGCGCGCCTTTGTGTTCCCGATTTTCATTCTCTTTAGTATACTCGCCGCCATCCCGGCGGTAACCGAGCACGAACTGTCCGAGGATACGCCGCCCTTGATCGAGCCGCGGCGCGATCTGCTTCTGTGGGGTACATTCGCCACCGTCGCCAGTGTTTTATATGTCTATGTTTCCATCCTGCTGATCAACCGGGTGTATTTTGGCTGAAAAGCTGAAATACTGAAAAGTTCTAAAGTTTTGCCATAAGCATTTTGCCAAGTCGGCGTGTCTGTTTGCGGCGAAGCCACACTTACTCGCCTTCTTAACCGCCACCCTTTTCTCGGATACCCTTAACCGACTCGCTTTTGTCCTGAGTAGGTGTTTAGAGTAAGTGGATTGAGTAAGTGTTTTGAGAGTAAGTGATTTGAGTACACACCTACATGCACCTACTCCAACCACCTACTCCAACCACCTACTCCAACCACCTACTCCAACCACCTACTCTCAGGAATTTTAGCCTACCACCTATACCCGCGAAAGCATCGCGGCGTGCATTCAAAGAAGACCAGCCGCTTATGGCAAAACTTCAAAATGACGCCGAAATACCGACGCAAGTGATATGCGCCCTACCCACACACTTCGGTTGCGGGCTTCGCCTGCGTTAGGCAAAACAATGACCACCGATAAACCTGACGAACAAGGAAATCAAACCGGTCGTTCCGGCAAGTTGGCAGCGATATACATTCTGTTTGGGCTGGGACTTGTGCTGTTCTGGCAGGTTATGGCGTTGCGTATCGCATCGACCAGCGAGCGGTTCAGCTTATCCGCGCGCGATTTCGTGGATTTCGAGCCGTCCTATCCGGGATATCGAGTAGCCTCGGCGCCGGTCTCGTCGAGTCCGACCGAACCGAATATTGTGGCGTATCGTTTGACATCGCGCGCGGACCGCAACCGGCGCGCCTTTATTCGTCTGGCACACGGCTACAACATGCGCGACTGCATGCGGTACCGGCATTACACGGTGGATTTACTGGACGACAAAATCGTACGCGGGTACAGTGGTCCGTCAGCGCGGGTACAGATTTGGCGGTTGACCGATCCCCAAGGCGAACCGGCGCTCTGGATATCGAGTATGTTACGGGCCACCGACTTTACGCCGCTCGATCTCGATACCCGTTCGATGCCGTTTCCGAGCATCGGGGTTCCGGTTGATCCGGGTTGGTCGCCGCGTGGATTAAGCCGTGACAGTTTGCGGCGCCCAATCTACAATTTGCGCATGTTCATGCGCGCCAAGTGGAACAACGCGCGCCGGGATCTGGCAACATTTTTGCGGTTACGCCGTCCCGCCTGGGCCTCTGATGAAGTATTGACGCTTGTATCGGGAACGCTGGCATCGGGCGAGGAATCCGTTGATCCGGCGACACGCCGCGATGAGATCCTCTCCCAGCATCTCCGTGCGATCGAGCAATTAAACCTTGGAGTGCGGCGGTCTACACCGCCGCCTTTGCCGCGGCGAAGCCATGCTTCGCCGCCGGAAGGCGGGAGCATGGCTCCCGCACTCCGAAGGGCGGCTTCGCCGCCGGATGAAGGAGTATTGCAATGAGGAACTA
>PXCX01000202.1 GCA_003565195.1 PVC group bacterium
ATTCGCCGAACAAACGGAAAAGCAAAGCACTGACCGCCGGTTCAAAACTTCCCATATACGCCTGGCCATAAAAAAAGACCGGCAACTCGCGTCCTTCCGCCATATGACGCGCCATGAGTCCCACGATCGAACAATCGTAGTCCGTGATATGCCGCATCGCCCAGGCGCCGTACAGGCGCGTCAGGGCGCCGGCAACCAGGACCAAGCCGAACGCCACATAATAGCATGTCTTTCCGGTTCGCTGATTCATCCAATCTCACTCCCCGTCGGCAGACTGGCGGCGATCACGCTGATTCCTGTCCGGTGACCGGTATCCGAACCCGTAGCCTAGACCGTTCGGGAATTACGTATCCATGAGGTAGTCCTGTCGTAGAATACGCTTTTTTGATCTTAATGCAAACAAAAAAGGCCCTTACGGGCTTGAATTGAACAATAGGTTGTCTACTTTTGACTCTTAACTGCTATTAACATTGAATTCTGATTAAAATTTGCTATGTTTTACCAAAAGCAATAAAAAGGATAAGAGGATACTATGCAAGAATACACTATACCGCGCGACAAACAACCGGCATTACGGGTTGTTTGCGCGCATACGCTGGTTATCGGCAGCGGCGCGGCCGGATTGAATGCGGCCGTGCAATTACGCCAACGCGGCATTGACGATGTGCTTGTGGTTTCCGAAGGGCTTGAGAAAGGCACGTCGATCAATACCGGCAGCGACAAACAGACGTACTACAAGATGGCATTGTGCGGCGACGACACCGATGCCCCGCGCTTGATGGCTGAGAACTATTTCAGCGGCGGCAGCATGCACGGCGATTTGGCGCTGGTGGAAGCCGCGGTGTCGCCGCGCGCCTTTTTGAATCTGGTAAATATGGGCGTTCCATTCCCTCAAGACGCATTCGGACAATTTATCGGTTATAAAACCGATCACGATCCGCGGCAGCGGGCAACATCCATCGGTCCTTATACATCACGTGAGATGTGCCGAGCCTTGATCAGACAGGTTCGCTTGCTGGGCATACCGGTGCGCGAGGAGATCGATGTGGTTGCGTTGCTATGCGTCGATGAAAACGGCGAACGGCGCGCCGCCGGCGCCTTGGCGTTGGACGCTGAGGGCAACATGACGGCCTTGCGGGCGGAAAACGTGGTGTTCGCCGTCGGCGGTCCGGGCGGTTTATACAAGACCAGCGTGTATCCCGAAGTGCATACCGGCGCGATCGGTTTGGCCTTACTGGCCGGTGCCCGGGCGCAAAGTCTGCCGGAATCGCAATACGGCATGGCTTCCATCAAGTTTCGCTGGAATGTTTCCGGGACGTATATGCAAGTCGTGCCGCGCTTTATCAGTACCGATGCGGATGGGGTCAGCCATCCCAGGGAGTTTTTACGCGATTGTTTCGATTCAGCGGGCGAAATGAATTCGAATGTTTTCCTCAAAGGATATCAGTGGCCATTTGATTCGCGGAAAATCGCGGGCGGATCATCCCTGATCGACATCCTGGTATACATCGAGACCGTGCGCAAGGGGCGGCGCGTATTTCTGGATTTCCGGGAGAACCCGGCCGATTTCAGCTTTGATGACTTGAGTTCGGAAGCACACGATTATTTAACCAAATCCGATGCGTTACTGGATACGCCGATTGCGCGGTTACGCAAAATGAATCCCGGCGCCATCGCCTTGTATGCCGATCACGGCATCGATATCACGAAGGAACCACTTGAAATAGCGGTTTGCGCCCAGCACAATAACGGCGGTCTGGCGGCCAATGCCTGGTGGGAATCGGAGAATATCGACCATTTATTTCCGGTCGGCGAAGTCAACGGTTCGCACGGCGCATACCGGCCCGGCGGTTCGGCGCTTAATTCCGGTCAGGTCGGCGGAATCCGTGCCTCTGAATATATTGCCGCCCGCTACCGGGAATCCACGCTGGCGCCGGACGCCTTCGCCAAGACCGCTATCGAAGAAGCCGACCGGTTGGAGGCCTGGCTCGATCGCGGACGTAAAACGACCCGTTGCTGGCGCGCTGAACGCAATTCGTTCCAGCAACGGATGAGCCGTGCGGGCGCGCATATCAGGTCGGCTACGGAACTGGAAACGGCAGTGAACGATGCCGTTACACAATGGCGAACCCTGGCGATGGAAGGCTGTCGCAACGACAGCGTGGAAGATCGACGCGAGGTATTACGTAACCGGCACCTGTGTTTTGCGCATGCGATCTATTTGCAGGCCGTCCAACGGGCCGTGACCGATGGTCTGGGCAGTCGTGGATCCGCCATGGTATTGAACCCGCAAGGCGATCTGGAGGCGCATGCCGGGTTGGGCGACGATTGGCGGTTTCAGTCCGAGAACACGGGGCTTCGCGAGCAGGTAATGGTGACGGAAGCATCGCCCGACGGCGAGGCGGTCAGTCGCTGGATTGCGCGGCGCCCGATTCCTGACAGCGATTTATGGTTCGAGACCGCTTGGGCCGCGTATCGTGAAGGCCGGATTTACGAAGACACAAGGATAAAACATGAACACCGAAAATGATACAAAACGTCCCGTGGCGCTGATTACCGGCGCCGGCAGGGGGATTGGATTGGGAATCGCCGGTTGCCTTGCGGCAACAGGCCATGATATCGCGGTATGCGATTTACATGAAGAAAAAGACGTGGCGGCGGCTATGGACGAATTGCGTCAGGCCGGCGCTGAAGTGTTGTATAGCCGGACCGATGTCACCGATGGCGCGGCCCGCGAACTGATGCTGGCAACGATTCGCGAAAGGTTCGGATGCCTTAACGTTTTGGTTAACAATGCGGGCGTGGCACCCAAGGTACGCGCGGATATTCTGGAGGCGACCGAGGAGAGTTTCGAACGTCTGATCGCAATCAATCTACAAGGACCATACTTTCTGACGCAAGCGGTTGCCCGCTGGTTGATTGAACAGAAAGCGGCGGATCCCGGTTTTCACGGCGCGATCGTCAATATTTCGTCGATCTCGGCGACCGTGGCGTCCGTCAGTCGTGGCGATTACTGTATATCCAAGGCCGGTGTGAGTATGGCAACCAAACTATGGGCGACACGCATGGGAGAACACGATATTCCGGTCTACGAAGTCCGGCCCGGCATTATCAAGACCGATATGACGCATGCGGTCCAGGAAAAATATGATCGCTTGATTGCGCAAGGTCTATGCGTGCAATCCCGCTGGGGCTATCCCGAAGATGTCGGCCGAGCGGTCGCGGCGCTGGTCGGGGGCGACTTCGCCTATTCCACGGGCCAAGTCGTAATGGTCGACGGCGGCATGAGTCTGCCGCGGTTGTAAAACCGTTGTCGCTTTGCCGGGTGTCGCTTGTCGGGTGTATTTAGAGGGATCAGAATTTTATGACCGTATCAATCATTGCCCGGTATTGCGCGTAACATTGTTCGCCGGCGCCGCGAATCCAGGGTGAGGCTGTCGGACTTACGATCAAACCGCGCCCGTCGTCGAATGCGTCGGCGATCAGGCACTTGGTTTCTTCGGCGATTTCAGCCGCGCCGGCCTCGTAGAGACGCGCGATCTGGATGTTGCCTTCTATCGTGACATGGTCACGTACGATCGACTTGGCTTGAGCGGCCGTCAGGTTACCCAGCGGCGGCGATTCGACGGGATGCAATACGTCGACACCGACATCCACGAAATCAGCCAGAACATCTCTTAACGGACCGTGGCAATGGATATGCAGCCGTCCGCCGGCGTCATGAATACGCTCGATAATGGGTCGGTCGTAGCGCACCACGAAATCGCGGAAATCCTCCGGTCCATGTAGCGGCGGCACAAGATATTCCTCGCCGGCCATCGAAAAAAAAGGACCGATATCGTGATCGAGACAAAATTGCAGGCGGGCAAACAGGGTCTGTTGATATTGTTCCGCCAGCGCGTGCAGGATATCGCGATCGGTCATGGTCAACATGGCGAACTGTTCGGAGCCGAACAGTTCAGCCACGCCACCGGCGCAGCAGAACCCGAGATTGACATCGACGATGCCGCTGTCGCCGATTAACGCGTCGGTTTCAGCGAAGGACGGCGCCGGATCGCCTTGCAACAAAGGCGGCGGCAGCGATAAATAGCTTTCGGCATCATCGCGTGATTTCAGGAAGTATGTCTCGTGCAGTCCAGGTAATCCGGTACGGCTGATTCGTTCCGTACGGGTTAAATCGCCGGCCGGCGTGTGCAGGACATGGACACTTCGGTCGTATTCGCCGTCCAGTGGTTCCCGACGGGTTTCGATCGGCAGCGGCGTCTCGAAAGATGATGGACGCCAGCCCGCTTTGCGTTCGGTATATTCAGCCAGATAGGCTTTCAATCGGTCATAAGTGGGATCGTTCGCAGGGAATCCGGTGCGGCTGAATACCGCCGGACGGTCCATTTCGTCGTGAAAAAAAGCACGTTTCAGGCGTTCGCGCCGGTTCATGACGGTTGCAACGTTTTCAGTAAATTCCGTAAAGCAGCGGCATCGGTGAGATAATTATCCGGTTCGTCATCGGCGACAAACTCAAGCAATACGCCATGATCACGGCGTGTTTCCCACGCCGATTTCAGGTAACAACGCCAGTCTTCCTCGCCCTCGGCCAACGGTCGGCGTTGAAGGTCCAGCCAGTGAAACGCGTGGATATGGCATAAATACGGTCGTAATTGCGCCAATTCTTCGAGATTCTGTTCGCGCGAGCGATGGCGAGCCGGCTGCCAATAAGTAAGCAGATTGGGTTCGTTGACGCTTTGAAGCAAACGCAAGGCGCCGGCGCAGGTATCGGTCAGCGTCTTGGCATGATACTCATAAGATACCACGATTTTTTGCGCGGCAGCCAGCCGCGCAATCCGTTGGGAATCCTTGATGACTGCCGCCCAGTAGTCTTCGTCGGATGTATCCGATCCTTGTTTGCCTGCCCATACGCGGATGATCGGGGCGCCGAGCGCCAGTGCCGTGTCCAAAATACGCGCGAATTCAGCAGGTTCGCTATGGCCGACGCGATAATACGATCCGTAAGCTGCGACGCACAAGCCGGCGTCGACGGTTAATTGACGCGTTTTTTCCGCGCAACCCAGATCGCCGGGCGGCACATGGACATCGCCACCCCATTCAATGGCGTCAAGCTGAGAACGACGGACCAAGTCGACGATCTGTTCAACGTTCAATTGACGAAAGGTAATCGACACAAGACCGGGAATAAACATGATGGCGCTCCTTTAATCGAGCTTGTGTTCAAGATGCTGGCCGATTATAAAGGCCTTTGAGCAGAACATTAATGACGTCTTCAGCGCCGTACTCGGGTTGGTCCGGTGTACAGAAACGGCCGATTTTATGCCAGTCGTCGCCAAGTGTAACCAGATATTTTTCACGGCTTCCGTTGGTTAATAATTGCGGCATATCGATGTTGGCAATCAGGGCGTTGCAAAGACATTTGCGCGCAACTGTATTCTCTATTTTTCCGCCCTTGGCGATAAAGGCTTGTTCCGGCTCGGCCGGACAACGATAGCCGATCCGGCCGTTGGGTTTCAGATAGGCTTCCCGCAGAAAACCGAGATCACAAGTGCGGCGCCGGCAATCGTAAACCACTCTTTCCGATAGCGAACCTTCAAGGGCGACCACCTTGAACGGGAATCCGGTGGGTGAGGCCACCGGATCGGTGAACACATGAGATGACCCTGTCAATGCTTTCTTGATCAGCTCCTTGCGCACGGCCGGCGCAAGACACGATTCGCGGCACAATGCAAAGGCGGTGCCGACCTGGATTCCGGCTGCGCCCATGTCCAGGGCGGCACGCAAACCTTCCGGCGATCCGTAAGAGCCCGCCATCCAGAACGGAAGTCCCAGACTGCGTATGATTTTCACACCAGTGACATCGCGGGGACCGTAGACCGGCTGCCCGTCGGCCGTCAGTTGCGAGGCGCCGCGTGGCGGCGCGTTATGGCCGCCGGCCAAATTCCCCTCAATAATAAAACCATCCAATTTTCCATTGGTCTTACGGTACAACACTTTGGCCAAGGTTTCCGATGAGATAATCGGAAGAAAAGCAGGCTTCGTTAACGCTGGCGGCGCCGTGCCATTGGGTTCCAGAAATTCGGAGGGATCGAATTGCAAGCGAAAACTGCGATCATCACCGGCGCCGGCGACATTAACGGCGTACGACGCAGCATGGTTTTCCGACAGCGCTTCGATGGCGGCCGGGATTTCAATCGGGATTCCGGCGCCCATAATGATCACGGAGACACCCGCCAACATCGCGCCATAGATGGATGCCAGATGCGGATACTGGATTTTTTCCAGATAATTGATGCCCACCGGATGATCGTGGCCTTCACGCGCCAGGAAAACCTCGACAAAGTTACCGGCAATACACATCTCATGCGCATCCCGGTTGCCCTCAATGGTATGCATCCCGCGCGTACGATATGGCTTCTCCGGCGGTTTGCCGCCCGGAATATAATAATTGTCAAGAATCCGTTGCGCCATCGTTTGCAGAGGAAACTGATCCAAAGCGCGCCGGATTTGTCCGTCAGGATCGCCGTTCTGTAAACGACGCGCCAGAATTTCATCCAGCGCGGTTCCGGCGACGACTCCCAGTTGGCCAAGTTTGGAAACGGTTTGCGCCAGAAACCAGCCGGATACGCCAGCGCCCATTCCTCCCTGGATTATCATCGGGATTTTGACGGACATACAACATCTCTCCTGAACGTGGTTTTTAGCCTCGTTGACCAGACATTATAACAGAACCGGCGCGGGTGACAAGCCCCGCAGCAAATCAACCAAATGACGGTAATACGGGTTTCGCGACATTAATTCCGCATGGGTTCCCTGTGCCGATATGCGTCCATCCTGCATGACGATGATGCGGTCGGCATCACGAATGGTGGAAAGACGATGCGCGATCGCGATGGTGGTTTGGTGGCGGATCAGGCGCCGTAACGCCTGTTGGATCAAGGTTTCGGTATAAGTATCGACATTGGCGGTCGCTTCGTCGAGGATCATGACGATATCCGGTTTCTGCGCGAGCGCCCGTGCCATGGCCAGCAATTGTTTTTCGCCGCTGGAGACGGCGCTTCCCCGGTTGCTTAGTTCCGTATCATAGGCCAGCGGTAACCGTTCGATAAAACGATGCGCATTCACATGACGCGCC
>PXCX01000304.1 GCA_003565195.1 PVC group bacterium
AACCGTGAACCGTGAACCGTTGAACCGTTGAACCTCCCCCATCATTGTGATATATCGCGACGGACACGGACACGGTAAAACCGTATTCCGTCCATCCCGCCGGTCAGACTGCCGTCATCGACGATTGACATTGTCGGCGGTTCAGCCGGCAGGTCTTCCCATGCCGTCGGTGACTTCCAGTTTCCGGTGCGGATACAGGAGGTATATTCGACGGTATAAACACGGTTGGCCTGCGCCGGCCAGCGCACGACGAAACCTTCGCTGGACGCATCAACATCGGGCATCAGGCTCAGTTTCGAACGAGCATCCAGCGGATCGGTTCCGGCGATATATTCCTCCAGCAACGTCATCCCGTCGCCGTCATAGTCGTGATCGGGATCCAGGACTTCGGTCACGCCCTCGAAATAAAGGTCCAGCCATGCGGCGCTGATCCCGCGACGTACGGCGATCCGATACATATCATCGGGATCTTCTTCCGGCGGATCGACCAGAATATCCTTGAACCAGCTCAACGATCCGTATTCTCCCGGCGGCGGCAAGGTGAGATCGAAGGGACGTCCGTCCGCGCCAAGAATCCAGCCGCCGGCGGGCAACAACGCATTGGTGGATGCGTAATCGAGATCCCAGGCCCAATCCTTCCAACCGACCACATAATCGAAGGCCAGCGTGGTTGAACTGGGATGTTGCGGTCCGACATAATAGGCAAACCGGTTGGTGGACTCCATTTCGAGTTCGATTTGGGGTGTACCCAACACGGTATCCACCACTGCGCCGAAGACGACATGCACCGTCACGGTATCGCCTGGATAGTATATTCCGTCCGGGTTCGGCGAGGTCACATAGAGTACGCCGGGCGGTTCGATACCGGGTGGCGGCGCGGCAACGACCATCTCCGCGTTACCGGACAGGGTACCGGCATTACGCCACTCGTTGCGCCAATCCTGATCGTAGGGACCGGAGAAATCGGTGACCTGGCCCCATTGCCATTCGGGATTGCCACTGGCGCCGTCGGGATGGGTTCCATCATCGAAGGCATAGTAGGCGACCGGCCAGGGTGTTTCGGGTATGTCCTCGCTCAAGTCCAGCTCGAATAAAGCCAACGCTTCTTCGGCGCTCAAGGCACGATCATATATCCGGACTTCATCGATGGCAGCCCCGGCCAAACCGCTTTGGCCTAACGAATCCCAACCAAGCAACAATGGGGCATTGGCATCGACATTCGCGTTCGGCGGCCACTGGCGACTGGATTCAACATCCAATGCAACACCGTCGTGATATAGCGTCCATTGATTACCATTCTTCGTTAAAACAACGTGATTCCAACTACCCTCGTTAATCGTTGCGCCAAAACGTATCCAACGATTAGCCTGCAATTCCACGCGGTATCCCGCGTTCCCTTCGGCAACCAGCAGAAGCCCTCGGTTTGCATGCTCCGAAGTACGTCGCGACAGCAGCGGCATATCCGCATCCGGCATGCCTCCCGGCGCGCGCCACCAAAGTGAGAACGACTTGTCGTCAAGCGCGCCGAGTTCCAGCCGGTAATTGTTGGGAACCCATACGTGATTGTCCGCTTCATCAAACTCAACCGCTGTTCTATAGACCCCATTACCACTATAGGTGACATCGTGTGCGACACCGTGGATATTGTGTCCGCTCCGATCAATGACTTGGTCGCTGCTATCGTTATCAAACGTATAATGAAGTACAACGCCATCGTACAATCGACCTCTAGCGGGATCACGAGGGCCTTCGAGAATGGTTGCGTGGATCTGTTCTTGTGTCAGTGGTTGTTTATAAATGGCGACATCATCCAGCATGCCGTCGAAAAACCGTCCGACACGCGTTGCTTGCGGACCGGCCCCGCGTTGAACCGGAATTCTTTCCGTTTCGATTTGTCGCGCGATTTCACCGTTGACGTACAGCACCAAACGATTCGCATCCGCGTCGAACACTCCCGCCACATGAGTCCACGCATTACGCGGTAATTGATTTGTGGTCCATGCCCGTACCGCACGGTAATCGGATGCGCTATTGAACTCGACGGCCAACCGTTTCGATCCGAGCGGATCGGTCCACCATCCAAGCCGGTAATTGTAAAGGTCGGGCGCCACGGAACGTCCAACAATTTTACCGTTCGGAGTAATGCTTCGGGGATTAACCCAAGCCTGCAAAGTAAAGCTGGAGAGGGTAAACCGCTCCTGATCGGGTGTTTCCATGTACGCGTCCGCCGTGCCGTTGAGATTTAACGAACGCGTGACCGCCGGGTCTCTTGCATCGAGCGGGTTAACATGTTTACGAACTTCCAGCCCATCGAGCAAGCCGTCGTTATCGGTATCCGGCAGCCGTGGATCAGTCCCGTAAACGTATATTTCCTCCCAGTTACTCAGGCCGTCATCATCAGAATCCCAATCGCCATCGTTAATCAGGCCGTTTGGATCCAAACTGTAGGCTTCGTGGGGATCGCTGCCCAATCGGTATTCCCAGAGGTTGGGGATTCCGTCACCGTCAGGATCTTCTTCTGCAATCGACCTCCCGAACGGGTTGTAACGGTACTTTACATACCACCAGTCAGGAATGCCGTCGTTATTTGAATCGGTTTCGAATTCGGGTCGTTCGACAAATCGCGCGGGCGCATTCCACACCGGGGGCTGGCTCGGTGGCGCCGACGTGGCAATAATGCCGCCAAGCGCATGGAATGCCGAATCTTTCATCGTTGGCCTCAAGTAATGCGATGCCATGAAGTTCTCGGCAAATCGGCCTCCGTCGTCAAACGCCCAATACCCTGGGAGAGATGGCGCATGACTGGCCAATGTATCCACGGGAACATACGGAACATTGTTTTCGACATCCAAAAATGCGTCGCCAACGAGAATACCGTAATCCTCCTCGGGGTCTCTTGCCAGACTCCAATCACGGATTCGAGGCTGATCCATGTTGAAATCAAAAGTGAAAGCGGACACAAGACCGAAATCGTCAAGTTGCACAATCGCGTTCTTCGTAAACTCCAAACGTTGTCCTTTAAGGACGTAATCATAAATTCTGACTTCATCCAACAACGCGGTTAATCCCTGGCCGAAAACCAAATTCCCTTCGCTCATCAAACGCTGACGCCACGATCCCTCGATCCACGTGGGATGGTCGGGGCGGGGAATACCGGCAACCGCTTCGCGATTACCGTTGATATATAAAGCCCTTTGCTGTTCGCTTTGGACGTAAGCGACATGGTGCCATTGGCCGTCACGCAAATCGGTAACACCAAAAACATTGTTGGTCCGCCACACAGGCACAATTGCACCCATTACAGTATACTCATAATAATCGCCATAGGAACCAACCAACTGACCATCCGACGAGATACGCATCGCGTAGTTGTAACGGGTGATATCATCGGTGCTATCGGCGCCGCTGATCTTGCCGACAACCACGCCGCCTTCGCTTAACGGGTGAACCTTTACCCAGGCGCTTAAGGTCCAAATTTCCAAATTAGCAACCGTGCTTGTGGAGGCGTATTGCATGCTACCCGCGCCATTAACTGACAGCGAAGCCGCTCCCTCAACCCGATCCCATAGCGTTTTCCAATGGCGATCTCGAATATCCTCATTGCTAACGCCTGTATTCCACACACGGACTTCATCCAGTTCACCTGTAAAATCGGCCGCTATTTCAAGAACGCCCAAATCGGAATCGGCAATATCCTGGGCGGGGATTAATGCCGTTCCTTGATTGTCAATCATTTCTCCATTCTGGAACAGCGACATTTGGCCGTCCGCCAGACGCGCGGCGACATGATACCAATCCCCGGTTTTCATGGCACGCGATTTTCTTGCCGTCAAACGAAAGACCGATGGGCTGCCGGCCTGCGATTCATAATAAGCATAGAGGCATCCATCCGGATTGACCCCCATTTCGAAAGTCGTCAAACCGACCATCGTCTCGCGGCGCACGATAATCGCGTTGGTCGACGGCAATTCCTTCATTTTTACATGGGCTTCCAAAGTCCATTCACGCAAATTGAATTTCTTCCGATCACGCGGATTCAGGTATCGATCGCGAATGCGTATCACCGGCGTCGGGTCGCCGAACGTCTCGAGCGATCGTTGAATTAACGGTGAAACGGAACTATTCGGATCGTAGCCTGCCAGCAAAGTTTCGCCGTCCAGCAACCCGTCATCCGACGTATCCGGCAATGTCGGATCCGTGCCGTAAATTTCGATTTCCTCCCAATTGCTGAGACCATCACCATCCGAATCATATTCGCCATCGGTTAAAACGCCTTCCGGATCGAGCGAGTAGGCATCATGCGGATCGCTGCCAAGGCGGTATTCCCAGTAATTATTTATCCCATCGCCATCCGGATCTTCCCGAGCAATGGATTCCCCGAACGGATCGTAACCATATTGGCGATACCACCAGTCCGGAATATTATCGTTATTGGAATCGGTCGTCCATAATGCCGGAGTTGCCTCATCAATGTCAACAAACGTTGCATCACCATGCAACACCGCCGCGTTTTCCCAGTCGCGGAACCAGTCGGCCCGGTTGATGTGAATACAGTCCTGAGCGCTATCGCCGCCATCATCAAAACGATAGTATGCGATCAGATTGGCCTCCCTGCCGGACAGGATGTGTTCGAACATCGCGTCGATTCGAGGGCGACTCAAGGGACGATCCCAAAAACGGATTTCGTTGACTAATCCCTGAAAACCCTCGCCGACACGCGTTCGGACCGTTCCGGGACCACTGGTCGCGGGAGAGGAAACGGTAACTTTCGAGGCAATCCGACGGCCATTGACATAGAGGATCATGGTATTATCGCTGGAGCTATAAACACCGGCCAAATGCGTCCAACTGCTGCTGTCGACGGGCACCGGTTCAACGCCTCGCAAGTCGGTCGTTATGCCATCAGAATCACTGAAGAAAACGACAGGGATATTATCGACGTCAAGACGCAAACCGTAGTTAACCAATGGATTGCCGGTCACCGCATTGCGACCTGTTGTCCGCTTAACGATCCCGCCTCCCGCATTACCAGCATCCGGTCGAATCCATGCTTCGATCGTCCAGGTTGACAGCGCGAACCGGGGCTGTCGCGGCATTTCAAGATAACCTGAACCGTCAACATGGACGGCACGATATACTAGCGGGCTAAGCGCATCGGCGGGATTGGTGCCTTCGGCCATTTCGAGAGCATCATCCTTGCCGTCGTCATCGGTATCGGACACCAATGGGTCCAATCCCATTTGAATTTTTAGAACATTAGGAATACCGTCGCCGCTGGCATCCTCTTCACCATCCGAAATGCCGTTGTTGCTCGTGTCCCAATCGCGGGGGTTGGTGCCGATCAGGAATTCGTGCCAGTTGTCCAGTCCATCGCCATCGGGATCATCAGGCAACCCAAAGTCGGGATGGGTCCACAATCGCCCATCACGATCGGCGTATACATTATCGCCTACATCCTCGATTGGTTCCGAGCTCACACGGCCGAACCAAACTGTGCGAGGATCAAAATCATGATCGTCGCCACGCAAAATCACACCCCGCCCATCAACGGTAAGCGATGCATCCACTTTAATTGTAGCCAGCGGCCAATTATACGTTACGGGCGAAAATTCGTGAATCTCGCCATCCGTCACCCATCGCGTGTTCCCTTCTTCATCCTCTTCCTCATACCAAATCCGGTAATAACCAGGCGGTTGCACCCGTTGCGATTGCGTTCGTTTTTCAGTATCCTCTACATACATGGCAATTTGATTGCGACCGCGTTGCAAATAATCGGCAACCGACATGGTTGTCGATTCCAAATCGGTAAACTCGTTCCCATTGATTCGCAGTCGTCTAACAATTCCGTTGTGGATATGAAGGTTGAATTCGGCCTGATCGGGTTCCATATCCAATACAAAATATTTCATCATTACCGCATATTGCGCCGAATCATAAAATATGCGTGATCGCGGATACTTGATGCGATCATCTTCGGGATGTCCATAATCGCCTCCAAAAGATCCAAAAGCAACGAAATCACGAACGATATGCCCGGGTAACATGGGAGGTGTTGTTGATCGTGGAGCCGGCGACGGTGGATGGTCGCCTGGGCTTCCCCTCTCCAAGTCAAAGGGCGCTGTCGGGTTCAAGGGATTGAATTCATCAGGGAACGAATCCAAATCCCATCCCTCGGTTGGGTCGCCATGCGGCGCCATCCTCCAGGCAGCGAAATCGACGATATCGGAACGTTCATCGATTCCGGTCCCTTGCTGCACTTCGCGACGATCAACTAGGCCGTAAAGATAGGTCCACCATTCCGGCAAACGATCGCCGGTAGCATCGTCGCCACCGGTAACCGGCGCGGCAAACTCGCTGGTCGTATCCGCCTTAATCCACAACGTTCGATCGCCCAAATTCACAAAATCGTCGACGTACTCGCCACCGTCGTCAAAACGATAGTAAATCAGCAAATCATCGCTCGTGTCATATATGATGCCATGGAAATATAAATATTGATCATAAAGGTGCGAACTGAAGTCCGCGTAATCCACGTTCTCGTATGATGGGATACGGCGGCTTGCCCAATATTCCACGGCTTCCGGTTTTCTTGCCGTTCCCCAAACACGCAATTCATCGATGTACCCATCGGGCAACCCGCGCCCCAGGCGGGCTTCGCCCATCAATAACGATGGCGACGACAACGTTCGGTTGGCCAGCAAGAGGAATCCATCCCGACGCAAACGGAAGCTGTTGTCATCCGGATCCCAGATAATCGCGAAATGGTACCAATGTCCCGGTTCTATCGGCGGCACCACGCCGCTGCCGCCAACTTCCAACGCTTGACCGCTGCGCATATCGATACGACCATACGGTGCACCATTGGTAAAACCAATGCTGAATCCATCGCCGCTAATTCCGTCAAAAGCAATCACTTCTCCCGTCACGTTTTCAGTTTCAGGATAATACCAGAACTCGATTGTCCATGGATCGGCATCGAATTCAAAACGGTCGGCACGCGGAATCTCCAGCCCTTCTACAGGAATGGCCGACGCGTCAAGACTGCGCGACGCGAAATCCGGTCGACTCATCGGATGCAACGGACTGGTGCCAGCCCTGATTTCTTCAAAATCCGTATAG
>PXCX01000163.1 GCA_003565195.1 PVC group bacterium
GTTGGTATTAACGGGGACTGGTCTGGTTGAACCGCCACCGTCGTTGGCGCCGGCGGTTGTGGATTTAGGGTTCGTTGACGAAGACCGCAAACATGCCGTGATGGCCGGTGCCGTCGTGTTTTGTCATCCGTCCGTTAACGAGAGTTTTGGCATCGTTTTGCTGGAGTCCTGGTTGGCCGGGGTCCCGGCATTGGTTCATGCCGGCGGCGAGGTGTTGCCATGGCATTGTCGCCGTTCTGGAGGCGGATTATGGTTTGGCGATTATGCCGAGTTCGAGGCTGGATTGCAATGGTTGCTGGCACAGCCGGTAGCGCGTCGCCGGATGGGCGCGGCCGGACGTCGTTATGTATTGCGTGAATATGATCAGCCGGCTATCGACCGGCGTTTGCTGGAGGCGCTTGGCTGAGCGCCTCCAGACGGAGAACGGAATGTATCGTTGTCGCATCGAAAAACAATCATGGGAACATTCAAAATTGACGCCGGCATCCGGGGAACTGGATCGTCTACGGAGGGTATTACGCCTGAAGGACGGCGCCATGGTCAATGTCTTTGATGGCCATGGCCGCAGCGGATGGGCGCGGTTTACGGTCGATCCGGCAGACGGTGTGGCCTGTTTATGCCGGACCGAGAGGGATCCCGGAAGCGTGGCCGCGCCGCTTCCGGTCGTCTTGTTTCAGTCAATTCCTAAAGCAACCCGGATGGATTGGCTGGTGGAGAAGGCAACCGAACTGGGTGTCGCGGAAATCGTGCCGTTAATCACGGAACGATGTGTTGTAAGACCAACCGCATCGCAACGGGGAGGCAACCGGTTGTCGCGCTGGCGTCGGCTTGCTCAGCAGGCCGCACGCCAATGCGGTATGGACACGGTCCCTAAAATCTGTGAACCGCTTAACTTTAATACGGCTCTGGAGCAGGTTGCCGGACGGTCGCTTGCCGGACTTTACGGTTCATTGCAACCGGATGCCCTGGATTTGCGGCGGGTCTTTGAAGAATGGCAAGGTTCGCAAGTGGTGACAGCCTTGTTTATCGGACCGGAAGGCGATTTCACGCCGGACGAATATGGTTGCTTACGAGCCGCGGGGATGACGGCGGTCAACCTTGGACCGCGAATTTTACGGGTTGAAACCGCCGCGCTGGCGGCGTTATGTATAATCGGCTATGAACTGGCATGGCCTGATCAACGAAATCAAGGAGACGATCATGGGGTTAGCAGATCGTGATTATATGCGGGCCAACACCCGCGCAAACCAATCCTCAGGGCTGCGACCACAAAGGCCGACATGGAAACAAAAGTTGCAGTTTCTGTGGTGGCGTATCAGGCGCTGGTTAACGCCGCCGAAAACGTAACGCGGTTCGCGAAACTTATAGGGCAGGGGACAGTGAGGATTTAGAAGCGGGCGCCCAGCCGAAGTCCGAATTCGACGTCCTTGAAACGAAAGCTGTCGAGATCGCCCCAGCGTTCGAACGGATAATATCCGTATCCTGAAAGCGATAGTCTCTGGGAGAGTTCGAAGCGCAGTCCCAGAATAAATTGCCAGTAAACGGTTGTCCATTCGCCGCCATCAATTTCGGTATAGGTCGAGGCTACACCCAGTCCGCCGTGATACATCCGGTCTTTGGCGATTAAGTTGATTTCCGGTGTCAAGGCATAATCCGGGGCTTCCGTTTCTCCTTCGCGAATGGTTAAAGAGGGCGTATAAGCAAGACCGAATTGCCAGAAGGCGGTGGCCTCATGAAACTCGTAATTGATTCCGATTGAATGGTCACGATTCCCGAACGGCAGATCCTTAAACTCACGATGTTCGCCATGTCGCCGTGCCGAAATGCCGATATTGGAATGGGTCCGGGCACTCGAACAAACCGGCAATATGAAGACCATAAACCCGGCCATCAACAGTAAAGAAAGGTGTCTGTTTTTCATGCCCATGATTTATACACTAGAAATTCTTATTGTGCAACATTAATTTTTTGATTCACTTTCGGATTGCTACGGGCGTGCAAACTTGATATAAAAGACAGCTAAACAGATGTTAACCGATTGGGATGATTATGCAATTAAGCGATTGGCGGGAACCCGATTTCCCGAAAATGGAACAGGCGGTCAGGTCGTTGTGGGAGCGCGGCCGGTTTTTCGAGCGCTCGCTTGAGCAACGCCGTGACGGACGACCATTTGTCTTTTACGACGGGCCGCCGTTTGCCACCGGATTGCCGCACTATGGGCACTTGCTGGCGGGCACGATCAAGGATGTGATCCCGCGTTACCAAACCATGCGCGGCGCGTACGTTGAGCGGCGGTTCGGTTGGGATTGTCACGGTTTACCGGTTGAATATGAGGTTGAACAAGCGCTGGGACTAAGCGGGAAGCGTGATATCGAGAAGTTCGGTGTCGCCAAATTCAATGAACAATGCCGTTCGATCGTATTGCGGCATACCCGTGAATGGCGTGAAGTTGTCAGCCGCATGGGGCGCTGGGTCGATTTCGACCACGAATACAGAACCATGGATCCGGATTATATGGAGTCCATCTGGTGGGTGTTTCAGAGCTTATGGCAAAAGGATTTGATCTACGAGGGCAACAAGATTCTGCCCTATTGTTCGCGCTGTACTACGCCGTTGTCCAACTTTGAGACCAATCAAGGCTACCGCGATATCCAGGATCCGGCCGTCACGGTGCGTCTGCGTCTGGTTGACGATCCTTCAACCTACTTGCTGGTCTGGACCACCACACCCTGGACGTTGCCGTCCAATATGGCGGTTGCGGTGGGTCGTGAGATTCCCTATGTCAAGGTCCGGGAAGGCGATACAACCTATATCCTGGCGCGTTCGCGGATGCCGCTATATTTCAAGAAGAAAGGCGCAGGGTCGATCGTTGAACCGGTGGCGGTCGATCAACTGTTGGGCCGTCGCTATGTTCCGTTGTTCCCATATTTTGAGAATCGCGCGGCATCGGGCGCGTTCCGGGTGATTGCAGCCGATTTTGTCGGCGCCGATGACGGGACCGGATTAGTGCATATGGCGCCGGGATTTGGCGAAGACGATTACCGTGCTGGCATGGAGCAGGGGATTCCCTCGGTTTGTCCGGTCGATGAAGAGGGCCGGTTTACGGCGGATGTGTCCGATTATGCCGGTCGCGAGGTGAAATCCAGCGATGGCGATATTGTGCGGCGTCTTAAGCAGGAAGGCGCACTGGTTCATCAATCAACCCTGGTTCACAGTTATCCGCATTGTTGGCGTTGTGATAATCCGTTGATTTATCGTGCCGTCTCGACATGGTTCATGAAGGTGGAAATGTTGCGCGAACGATTGACGCAATTGAACCGCCAGGTACACTGGATGCCGGAACATTTACGCGATGGCCGGTTCGGTAATTGGTTGGCGCAGGCGCGCGACTGGGCGATTTCGCGCAACCGGTACTGGGGGACTCCGTTGCCGTTATGGCGTTCTCCAGACGGCAACGAGGTGGTATGTATCGGATCGATTGCCGAGCTGGAGCAGCGTAGCGGTGTCAAAGTCACGGATTTGCACAAACACTACGTGGATGAAATCGAAATCCCCTCCGCGCAGGGCGGGCCACCGTTGCGGCGCGTACCCGAAGTTCTGGATTGTTGGTTCGAAAGCGGTGCAATGCCGTATGCACAGAATCATTATCCATTCGAGAACAAGACCTGGTTCGAAAATCATTTCCCGGCGGATTTCATTGCCGAGGGTCTCGATCAGACGCGTGGCTGGTTCTATACTTTGGCCGTCCTGTCGGCCGCGCTCTTCGACCGGCCGGCGTACCGGAACGTGATTGTCAATGGTCTGGTCCTGGCGGAAGACGGGCGCAAGATGAGTAAACGGCTTAAGAATTATCCCGATCCCAAGAAAATGCTTGATACTTACGGCGCGGATGCGATCCGGTTGTACATGATGCATTCGCCGGTGGTGCATGCCGCGGATCTACGGTTTTCGGAGAGTGGTGTACGCGACATTTTGCGGCATATCCTGTTGCCGTTATGGCACGCCAATACGTTTTTCGCGACATACGCCCGCATCGATGGCTGGACCCCGGACAAGCGGCGTTCCGAGGTCCCGCAATCGGGACATGTCCTGGATCGTTGGATTCTGGCAGCATTGCAGGAATTGGCTCGCAACGTGACCGAGGCCATGGATCATTACGATTTACAGCGGGCGGTCCGACCGTTCGTCGGGTTTGTCGATGATTTGACCAACTGGTATATCCGGCGCAGCCGGCGGCGTTTCTGGAAGAGTCGTAACGACGATGATAAAGCGGCCGCTTACGAAACCTTGCACGCGGTTCTTAAACAACTCTCGCTGATTGGCGCACCGTTTTTGCCGTTTTTCTCAGAAGCCACTTACCAGGGATTGCGTGACGATGACGATCCGGAGTCGGTGCATCTTTGCGACTATCCGACCGGGATGGATGCGACTGGTGATGCGACCCTCAATCGCCGCATGCATGCCGTGATGACAGTGGTCCGTCTGGGACGTTTGCTGCGCGCCGAACATAATCTGAAAGTACGCCAACCGTTGCCGCAATTGGATGTGGTGACGCGCGATCCCGATTTGCAGCAGGGATTGCGTGAACTCGACGATCTGATCATGGACGAACTCAATGTCAAGACGGTCCATTTGCGGAACGATGAAAGTGGATTGGCCAGCTTGGCGGTTAAACCCGATTTCCGGCGCCTGGGTCCGCGTTTGGGTCGGCGGGTAAAACAAGCGGTTCCGGTATTGGCGCAATGGCCGCAATCGTCGATCCACGCGTTGCTTGCCGGTGAAACGGTTCCGTTGAGGGTGGACACTGAAACGGTGGAATTGACCGTTGACGATGTGGTGATCGAGCATCATCCGGTTGATGGGGTGGTTGTAGCGGTTGATGATGGATTGGTGGTGGCCCTGCATACCCAGGTCGATGCTGAACTCGCGGAAGAAGGGCTGGCACGCGAACTAGTGCATCATATTCAAAGTTTGCGTAAGACTCTGGATTTGGAGGTCACCCAACGGATTGGGTTGGAACTTCAAGGAGATCCGGATGTCCGTCAAGCGGTTGAAAAACATCGTGATAGCGTTTGCAGCGAAGTGTTGGCCGAATCCCTGAGTTGGACCGATACGCCGGCCGAGGATGCCTCAGTATGCGATCTGAACGGGCATGCCTGTGCTATCCGGTTGATAACCCCGCCATCCGGCAAAAATTCTTCCGGGGATCGAAAAACGCCGTCAAGATAAAAGGGCAACGATCTTATGAATCGTGATGATATTAAGCAAATTATCTCAGACAGTGCCGCAACGATTGCTGCCTTGGACGCACAGGCGGAACGTATCGACGCGATGGCGCAGGCGATGGTGTCGTGTTTCCGCCAGCGAGGCACGGTTTTCACGGCTGGTAATGGTGGCAGCGCGGCCGAAGCCATGCATTTGGCGGAAGAATGCGTGGGCCGTTTTCGTTCGTCCCGCGCCGCCTTGCCGGCCTTGGCTTTGTTTGCCGATCCAACGGCCTTGACCTGTATCGGCAATGATTTTGGATTCGATCACGTGTTTAGCCGCCCCCTCGAAGCGTTGGCCAAAGCCGGTGATATTTTAATCCTGTTCAGCACCAGCGGTCAGGCACGCAATTTGCGGTTGGCTCTGGATGTGGCCCGACGCCGTGACATCAAAATTCTGGCATTACTGGGGCGCGACGGCGGGCCTTTGCGGAATCTCGCAGACTTGGAATTGATTGTCGATGCTCATGATACGGCCCGGATACAGGAAGCGCACCAAGTGATCGTTCATCTGCTTCTGCAAGCTGTTGAAGACGCGTGGAGTTTTTGATCCAGCAACCAGGCCCTTACGGGCTTGAATTGAACACTACTCTACTTCGTAGATTGTTTGAGTAAATGAGTCAACATTGCCAGAGGTTCATAACATGTTGGCGGGAGTGTCCTGAACTCTTAACTCTGAACCCCTGAACACTTCAGCGGAGCTGGCTAGGTTTTGTCGCCTGACAATTGCTTGAGTTTTTGTCGCAAGGCTTGCATGCCGGTTAGTTGGGCTTCGCAGTATTGGTCAACAGCCTGTTTTGCGGCCTGAAGGGTTGCTTGGAACTGGGCATGCTGGCGGCTCGTATTGTTTTCCAATTGCTGTTTTTGTTGACGCATGTCGTTAAGTTCAGCAACCATTTGGTCGCGTTCATGCGTCGCTTCATCAAGTTGGGCGCTCAACTTGGTGAGGGTACGCGAGTAGGCCCTTTCGTCTTGCTCGCTACGGGTGTTCATCTCCGCCAGCGCTTGCTTGGCCTGAGCTAATTGTTCCCGCAGTTCTGCCGTGGTGTCTTCTTCATCCGGCAGCGTGGCTGAGGGCGCGGATTCCGGAGCGGACACGCTTTCAGGCGGTGGTTCGGCGTCGGCAGGGGGGGTTGTATTCGTGGATGCCTGCGTTTCAGGGGGAGGCGTGTTTTCAGGCGATGGTTGTGCTTCGTCGGGTTGCGATGTCTCCGCCGCTGTGCCTTCATCAGGTGGCGCTTCCGTTTTAGGCCGTTTTGGCTTGATGCGGATACGTGCCGGGCTCGCTGTTGTCGCTTGCTTCGGTTCCGGTTTGGAAGACAAGGGCTCGGATTCAGATTCCTCTTCGGGAGGAACGGCTTCCGGTTCGGGGGGGCTGGGTTCTGTTACCGGTTGCGGTGGTGATTCCGGTTGCGCGCTGGAATCCGCTGTCGCTTCACCATCGTTATTGGGGGATGGCGCGGCAACGCGGGTTTTCAGGCGTTTTTTTGGCGTGGATGAAGGAATGGGAGACAGGCGCTTACATTGGCTGCAGCGGATTTTGCGGCCCTTGAGGCGGGCCTCGACGTTGAATTCCCGGCCGCAACCCGGACAGTTAAACGATATTTTGCCATTAGCCATGATATGTTCCTTTCCACTGTCATCCCATGGAATAAAGGAATGATGGAAGATTGGAATAATGATAGAAGGTCAAACCCGTTATTCAGCAACCCGGAAAACATGCAACGCAAAATTGGCGCATCACCGGAATCTGAAAACGCAAGCATCATATTTGCACTATTTACCAACATTCCATAATTCCAGTATTCCAACATTCCGCATCCCTATGGGA